>JAZLLE010000014.1:0-39068 GCA_045597985.1 Bacteroidaceae bacterium
TCATCGGCAATGGCAATATGGAGACAGATGTTCAACTACGGCCCGCTGTTCTACCTGTGCGTCTTCCTGATAGTGGCCGCCTTCGTGGCCCTGACCGTAGCCGCCCAGATACGCCGCATTGCCCGCATCGAACCCTACACAGTCGTCAAGTCCGAATAAACTTTGACTTACCGAAATTATTTCTACCTTTGCCTTGTATGACTGACGCTAAGATTCTTGTGATTGATGACAATGCGGCCGTACGCAGTACTCTGAATCTGGTTCTCAAGACCCAGTTCAGAAGTGTGGTGGTTGTGGGGAGCCCGCAGTTCATTCCAACTCAGGTTGGCTATGGCGACATTGATGCCGTGCTGCTGGATATGAATTTCGGCCAGGGGCATCTGGACGGTCACGACGGCTTGTTCTGGCTGGACCGCATAATGAACCGCAGCGGTCTGGAGAACCCGCCTGCCGTGGTTATGATTACGGCATTCGGTGATGTAAGTCTGGCGGTGCAGTCACTTAAGAGCGGAGCTTCTGATTTCATTGAGAAGCCCTGGGATAACAATGACCTTATACGCAAGTTGAACGAGGCCATTCTGAAGCGTCGCCGGCAGATGGAGCTGAAAGCTGGACAAGCAAGTCAGTCAGGACAATCCGTACAGGAGCCCGATGAGGCCAAGCCGCAGCCCACGCTCGAGGAGATTGAGCGCCAGTCCATACAGAATGCCATTCAGGCCGCAGGCCGCAACTTGACCGATGCGGCCGTCATGCTTGGCATAAGCCGTCAGACACTGTACAACAAGATGAGGAAATATGGCATCAGTTAGCCGTCACTACACCAGACATATAGCGGCTTCAGTGTTCCTTACCGTAGTGCTGTCTGCCGCATTTGTGCCGCTGCTCAAAGTGCATGCGGCACTTGCCATTCTTGATGCCATACTGCTGGCTGTCTTCATAGTCCGGTTGGTGCAGCTGATACGTTACCCGATAAACCAGACCATAATGATGTCACGCGCCATAACGAACAATGACATAATGCTCCATATCCCTGAGACCGATGACCCCCTGCTCAATAGGGCATCGCACGATATGAACCGCATCCTGGCATCGTACCGCCGTGACCAGAACGAGCTTGAGACACGCAAGAACTACTACGAGCGCATATTGCGCATCATGACCCACGAGTTGCGCAACACCGTTACTCCCATTGTCTCGCTTACCGACTTTATGATTCAGAACCCCAATCTGCAGAGTGAGGAGGACCGTCTGGAGGCAATAGGCATAATAAACTCTCAGGCACATAACGTGTGCAGTTTCCTTGAGTCGTACCGCAAGCTGACAGTGCTGTCGCAGCCAAGTATGGCCGATGTTCCGGTGTCCGGCATTTTCCAGCAGATGCAGACATTGCTATCCAACGAGCCAGGCTATGACCGCATCAGGTTTGAGACGGCCGGCGATGTTGTCCTTCATGTCGATTCCAGCCTGCTGTCTCTGGCTCTGCTGAACATTATCCGCAATGCGGTCCAGGCAACCGACGGCGTGCCGGACGGCTACGTCAGGGTTCTTGCATCGGCCCCGGGCGGCAACGCCTGCATCACAGTCACCAACAACGGTCCCGAGATACCGGAAAGCCAGATCGGGCAGATTTTCCTGCCGTTCTATTCCACAAAGAAGAAGGGCAGCGGCAGTGGGATAGGCCTTGCCCTCTCGCTCCAGATTATGCAGCTTCACGGAGGTACCCTGACCTGCTCGTCACATTATCCTTTTACCACTTTCACCCTTCAGTTCGCTTAGTTCAGCACCAGCTCGTCGGCATCGGATATGCGCTCGTAGCCTGTGATGATGATCTCGTCACCGGGTTGCAGGCCATCGGTGATTTCGTAGTGGCGCGGGTTTTGGCGGCCTATGCTTACGGGAACGCGCACCGCATGGGTATGGGAGGCGTTGACTTTGAATACCCATTGGCCGTGGGTGTAGTTGTAGAAGTTGCCTTTGGGGACTACTACTGACTGCTCCTGGCCACCCAGTTCTATGCGGGCCTGATAGCTCTTGCCTATTCGGGCATTGTCGGGCAGGGAATCGCTGAAAACAAGGAACACATCGAAATTACCGCCCTTGATTTCCGGCACTGTGCTGGCGATGGTCATAGGGTAGGTTTTCTTCTCGTATGTTATGGTGGCGGTCTGCCCGGCGCTTATCTTGTCAATGTAGAACTCGTTGAGGCTCAGACGCATACGGAAGCTGTCCAGACGCTTAACATCGGCTATGGCGGTTCCTGCGGAAATGCGCTGGCTGGGCTCCACTGCAAGACCGCTAAGCTGTCCGGCCGACGGAGCGGTTACTACAAGGTCGTGCAGACGGGCCTCGGCGCGTGCAAGTTTCAGGCGGGCCTCTCTCAGCTCGTCATCCAGAGTCTCCAGACGGATGGCATTGAGCACCGAATCCTGGCTGCGGCTCTCCAGCTGCAGGCGCTGGGTCTCAAGCTTGTAGCGGTATTCCTCCTCGGCCACATCGAACTGCGCCTTGCTGCGGATGCCCATATGGTACTCCTCCTCGGCCAGCCGGTGCTCCTTCTCCAGGCGGTTCAGCTCGTACTTGGTCTGCATCATGCTCTGGCTGAGAGTGATTCGCCTCTGGTCCATCTCTATCATACTGGTGCGGTACGCCCGCTCCTGACGGCGCCACGACTCACGTTCGCCCTGGATAGTGCGCTCCAGCTCAGGGTCACTCATTATCAGAATGGTGTCGCCCTTCTCCACAATCGCTCCGTCCTGCCTCAGGACCTGCTCCACATAACCTCCCTCGCGTGTATATACCTTAATAGACTGGATGGGCTGTAAGGTTCCGTCCGCATTAACGTACTCCGAGAATTCATCCTGCGTCACACTGGCTATCTGAATGCTCTCTATGTTTACCCTCAACACTTTAGGCCCGGTCCACATCTTAATGACCAACACGATGAGTCCTGCGGCCAGTATGCCTGCTACTATGTGAATGCGGTATCTCACGTACCATTTCTTAGGCGGAAGTTTAATGTCCATATCTCTGTTAATATCCGGTTATAAATTCTTTATCATAGTCTCTACGTCGTGCTCAATGCTGACGTCTCTGTCAAAGTCAAATCCGGTCATGCTGCGTATGGTGTAGTACAGCTGCCAGTACTGGCTCAATGCAGACGTGTATAACCTGTAGGCTGAGTCTTTGGCAGTGATGGCCTCGTTCAGGTCAAGCATTGTGGAGTTGCCGCTCATATACATATGCCGTGCCACATCGTAGCGATGCTGTGCTGTCTGCATCGTGCGGCGGGCAATATCAACCTGGCGCTGCTGGGTGTTGAACTGCGTTACGGCACGGGTCACAGTCTTCTCAAATGCCACCATACTCTGCTCGTTGCGCAGTTTGGTCATCTCCAGATTGTTCTGCGCCACGCGGACACGTCCGCGGTTGCGGCCCCAATCCAGAATGGGAATGCTCAATGAGACGCTCACAGACTGCTCGTCATTCAGATTTCGCAGACTCTCCGGCAGCTCATCGGCGGTCTGAGCCAGCCCCAGACGCATATATATCGATGCCCGGAAACCAGTCTGTGACTTGTAGTAGGCCAGATTGCTCTCGCTGCTCAGGCGGTTCAGCTCCATATAGTCAAGATCCGGACTGTTCTGCATAGCCAGTTCCATAGCCCTGTCCAGCGGAATGGTGAAGAGCGGAATGCTGTCGTTTGTACTGACCTGGATGTCAATGTCCGACGGCAGATTCAGGTAATTCCTGAGCGCATCGGTGGCATCCTGCAATGCAGTCTGTGAGGAAATGATGCCGGTCTCCTCATTCAACAGGCGAAGCTCCAGTTGCAGCAGCTCGTTTTCGGTGATGGTGCCAATTCCGTACCGGCCCTTGCCATACGTATATAAGGTGTCGGCAGCCGAGTAGTTTATACGGGCAATGTCAAGGTTGGTCTGTGCCGAAACCAGTTCAAAGAACAGCGATACTGCCTGACTTGCCACCAGTTCCAAAGCCTCGGCATACTCCTTGCGTGCTATCTTGTATGACAGAGGCTCGGTCTTGCGTTCCCATTTGAAGCGGTTGTAGCCCGACAGGTCCTGCGATATGGTGAGCTGCAGAGGCTGCGAGTAGTAGCTGTGCGTGTGATACTCCCCGAACTGATCCATTCTGCTTATGGCTCCCGACAATGAGATACTGCCTCCTGTAAACCATATATTCTGTGAGAGAGACAGGTTCAGGTCACTGTGAACGCTGTTCATACGTACATATTTCTCTGTTCCGTCGGGCAGGGTCACGGAACTGGTGCTCCTGTTCAACGATGGATTCGCGGACAGTGACAGCGAAGGCAGATACTCCGCTCTGTAGCTCTTGTAGTTGAACCAGGCCGATTCGAAGCTGACTCTGGCCTGCCTGGCCTGCGGCGATGACTCCTGCGCCATGCTGATGACATCGGCCATTGTCAGCGTGATGACTTCTGACCTGAGGCATAGTGGGCGGAAGCATAGAATAGTTGCCGCCAGCATCAGCCGTATTGTTCTGACATTTCTCACCATTAACATATTCCGTTGCTTTGATTACGGTTGCAATGTTCGGCAAATAGCGCAAAGTGGCCGCATGAAAAATGAGGAAAATGAATTTTTCAGTGTAAATTGTCAAAATATTGGACAGTTGTCCGCGCCTTCAATGTCAAAAAAGCGGCAAAACGAAGACACAACGAATACCCCACGAAGAGCACGCGCAGACAACCTGAAGACAACTACCGATTATAGCAATTCCGTAGCAGCCATAACGTAAACAACAGAACATCATCTGCGGTTTTTTGCCGATTTGCTTGGCATTATTGTGAACTTCACTTACTTTTGCGTTTATAAACCGTAATTTTATTTTATTAACTTTAAATACAACGCTTATGAGAAAATTGCTACGCTGTTTAAGTCTGGCTCTTGTGGCATCTTTGTGGATGCTTCCATCCAAGGCCCAGCAGTCCGAGGGTGAGGATTCCCTGCTCATGACAATTGCCTGTCTGAGCGACCTTCACACCGAGTACGACATGATTAGCTGTGAGAGTTACAGCAAGGTACGTCTTCGTGGAACCATCACCACTACATTAACCAAGATGGGCCAGGAGGAGACAATAGACCTGATGCTTCTTGGCGGTGACTACACCAGCCAGGTTACCGCTTATTCCGAGAGACATTGGAAGAAGGCCAGGACACTGCTTACGAACGCCACACGCGGTGCATTCCCAGAGGGAGCTCCCACTCCTGTCATCTATGCCAGCGGCAACCACGAGTACGATGCCGCAGGCTACGGAGATGACCAGGTAAAGGGATGGAACTCCGCCGATTACTATAATAAACCAATGTTAGAAGATGTAGGCGAGCTTGCTCCGGATGAGTGCTTCTATGAGACCGTAAAGAATGGATCCAACGACATGCACTTGCTGGCTGCTTACCATTACGAGGTAGGTGGTTTCGACTTTGTTGTTCTGAACACCGCCAAGTATCTGTTCAAGTCTAACGAGAACTATTACTACTCAAAGGAGTCAGTAGAGTGGGTAAGCAAGAAGATTGAAAGTCTTTATGCTGATAATCCGGACAAGACCTTGTTCTTCATTGTCCATATCCCGTTCGGAGACAGCAACTCAATCTCTGCTGTCAGCAAGGGTCAGGATGAGACCAAGAGTGAGTCCGGTGCCAAGGAGCTTAAGGCTGCCCTTTCCAAGTATCCTAACCTGATTATGCTTTACGGTCACGACCACGGTGGCGACAAGGCATATATCCGCGAGAAGACCTCACAGCGTGTTACAAGATATGACGTAAACGGCAAGGTCATCTCCTCATTCGACGATAACCACGTGAACGGCACCGTTCAGGGTTATGTTGAGCCGGACCCGGCACCAGTAGAGGAGTCCGCATTCTATCTAAAGACCATTGTGGACGGTGTTGCCAAGTACCTGGCTGTAGTACCTGCCTCAAACTCCAACATCGGTCTGGCAGATGAGGCTGACAAACAGCCTGTATCAGTAGTTACCAACGGCTCTCTGCTTACCACCACCATTGAATGCAACAACTCAAGCTATTATCTGTCAGCCGGCACTGGCTTCAACTTCAAGTCAGGCAGCGCAGGCAGCGGTGAGCAGAACAGCGGTTACTGGTTCGAGATTGCAGATCCTTCGGCAGAGACTCTTGCCGCAACCAAGGTTGCAGAGCCTGAGGCTGGAAAGTACTATGTAATCATTCAGAACTATAATGGCTATATGGCACTCAGCAACAGTCTGAAGGATGCCGATCCAGGTAAAGATAAGTTCCGTCTGGAAGGTATCGCTGTAAGCGGTATGAGCTCATCTGTGGAATCACTCTCACTTCCGGCTGCCGATTTCGGCAAGTGCGTATATCAGTATGTTGAGGGTAAGTCCAGCTCAGAGCCTCAGGAGGGCAGCAGCTACAAGTACTATATGAAGGGCTTTGTCAACGGTAAGTATCTTGGCTGGGACAGCTCAACCTCAAGAATAGCCATGCTCGATAACGCAAACAAGCAGGAGGCTAAAATTGTAAAGGAGGATGGCGAGGACAGATTCAGTACATCGGTCATTGCCGGCGGTACTACTTATAATATGTCGGTAGGCGCAGACTTCGGCTACAACTTCAAGACTGATGCCGTTTATGGCGGTGAGCAGGGCCACGGCTACTGGTTCGAGATAGAGGATCCTACTGCAACGAATCTTGTGGCAAAGAAGGTTTCAGAACTCAAGAACAACGCGTATTATCTGATTATCCACCAGTACAGCAGTGAGGGTTATTCTGCACTCGGTACAGAGGTTGTTGATATGACTGGCGCAGGCAAGTATCGTGTAAAGGGTACGAAGATTGATGACTTCTCCGCATCTGCCACTACTCTGACACTGAACGGTGCTGACTACAAGAACTGCATCTATCAGTATGAGGCTGTATCAGAAGAGGTTGATCCGGTTGACCCGGTTGATCCGGATGCCGATCCTTCATTCGTATCACTGTTTATGGGCAGTATGCGTTACTATAGCAACACCATCGAGGGCGACTGGAATGTGCAGAACTATACCAAGAATGCCAAGGTTATCCAGGCTATGATGATTTACGTGTATAGCAACCGCATTGAGTTCCATATGAAGAACTATGGTGAGAGCGGCGCTATCAAGGGTGCCAAGGGTACGGTTACCGTAAATAAGGATCTTGAGCCTTATACCATATTCCGCACCATCAAGCGCAACGAGAGTTATTACACTCCTGTTGAGATTGTTACTGTTGACAACCACATTGATACCGACGTGATGTACAATATCTATGGTCTGCCTGTTACGGAAGACTATCAGGGCATCATCATCAAGAACGGTGTCAAGTATCTGAAGTAATCGTCTGAGCGATTAATATAAATGAAGCGGCCGCATCGGGATTTCCCAGTGCGGCCGCTTTTGATATTGGTATGTCAGTAACAGATTATTTGGAGATGTTGCTGAGCATGGCGCCGAAGAGCAGATACGATGCGTTTCCGCCGATGGTTGCCTCGTTCTGGCCCCAGAAGAATGGCCAGTCATCCTTGTTCTCAATATAGTCTGGCTGAAGCAGAAGCAGGCCAGGAACCAGAGCTCCCGGTATGAACGAGAAGTCGGCGCGGTTGTTGCCGTAGTTCACATTCTTTGGCTTTACGCCTACACCGGTCACGAATGAGAGGTTGGAGTAGGGATGGCAACCGAATATGAAGTCAGCAGAGCGGTAGATGTAGTCCTTGCCGATGATGTCGGGGAAGTATTTGTTGATGTAGTAGCAGTTGATGCCCTGGCCTACGACAGAGCCTGTGCTGCCCCATCCTCCGCCATAAACACCGTTCACACCGTATGGGTTGCTCTCTGCGGTACGGTCTATCTGTGCCTTGAAGGCCTCTGCCGCCGGACGCAGTTTCTCAACGAATCCCTTGCTCATATAAGGAGCGGCCTTCAGGGCAAGCTGCAGGTTGTTTGTGGCAGCGCGTCCGCCACGGCCCTCCATACTTGCCAGCAGAGCATCCTCCACGCCTTCCAGATATTTCTTGTCTCCTGTTGCCAGATAGAGCTGGAGAAGTGGCTGGATGGCCTGTCCTACAGGTGTTGACGAGTTGTCAACCCACAGTTTCTGAGCTGCCTTCAGACAACGCTCTGAAAGGGCCGGGTCAAGCTCCTTGATGCATCTTGCCGTTGCTGCCAGAGCAGAGATGAACTGCAGGTCCAGACCACGTTGGTTGTAGGTGAAGAGCCAGCGCTCATCGCCGGTGCCGCGCTTGTTGTCGGTAATGGTGCTGGGCTCGTCCAGACGGTTGTACTGATAGAGTGTGGCGTGATTGATGCCACGGCAGCCATGTCCTATTTTCTCTACCATAGAGAGTAGAGGCTTCACTCCATGCGCCATCTGCTGAAGCAGGTCGGGCTTGCCATCGGGGAAGTGGATGTTTACATAGCGGTTCTCGTTGTCAACCATTGTCTGGTCGCGGTCAGGATGGAACTCATCCCAGAGTGCGGCCATATTCATAAGCACGTTTGCGTGTGAGCCGCTCTCCACATCCCAGTCGCCTGCATCGAACCAGGCACCCTCGTCAAAGCCGTCAATGTGCTGGAAGGCGGTGTATGGTGACTCGTATTGGTCGCTCATCTGGAACATGTCAAAGTGCGGGGTGTTGATTGGGGCCTGTACAACATCGTCAAGATGTGGGGCGGCATGCCATACGCGATATCCCTCCTTCACTGCCATATGGTCCATCTGTACAGGGAACCACACATCGAGAGTAGGATACCATACCTGCTGATATACCTCGTTGCCAATCGGGAAGATGTTGGTCTTCTGATTGCCGTATTGCAGATAGTAGATGCCAGGCTCGGTGATGTCGGAGAAGTCGGCCTTGGCATAGTCATAGCGAAGATAGTTGCCCCACATATTCAGGCTGATGGTCTTTGCCGCTACGCACTGGCCGTCTTCCTGCACACGGTACAGGGTAGCTGTGTCAAGAGCCTTGCCGTTAGGGTCAAGCTCTATGATGGCCTCCTTGTGCTGTGCGGGGGTGTAGCCAACCTGCGAGAAGCCTATGACCGGCTCTCTTACCCAGTCTGATACTGAGTTGGGGTCAACCTGCCACTCCAGTACTTTGCCGCTCTTGCCGGCCGGCAGATATGAGTGGAGCACGAACCAGCCGTTCTGTGCCAGGATGCGGCCGTCGAACAGCTGCATCTTGGTATCGCTTGTTATGGTAATCATACGTGTAGGCTCGTCGGGCGCCATAACGAACTTATTGGCCTCCATCAGTGGCTTGGCGGCGGAGAACTCATCACGCCCGCGTACATCCGATGTAATGAGGTTGTTCACCTGCAGGGCCTTCTCGCTGAGCGGGCGCGCCTCGGTCTCGTGGCCTGCATAGCGTGGAAAGTAGTACGGCTTGCCGTCTGCCAGATAGGCGTGGTTCCAGTAGGCCGATGGCAGGAACTCCAGATTGAAACAGGCCTTGCCCTCAAGCTCCTTTGGAAGAGGCTTGTCAAGAGATACTGTCACCTTGAAACCCTTGCCCGATGGAATTACATTGATTTGTGAGTCGAAGTCGTACTCCTTGTAGTTGAGCCTGACGGTTACCTCTCCGGTCTGCTCGTTCACATCGCGGCTGCTCATCTCCGGCACAAGGTCCCACTGCTCAGGGGTCTCGGTCATACGCACACCGCCGTTTGTCACTGTCAGCACTCCGTGGTGAACGATGTCTATTCCAGAGCGCTTCTCATCATAGAATGCGGCAGAGAAAGGATTGCTGTAAATCATTACATTGACGCCCCGGGTCTCGTAATAACCTTTCCCGTTGAGCCTCAGCTCCTGCGACACACCAGCCTGACACACCATTCCGGTCAGGATGAATCCTAATAGAAATCTTAAGTTTCGCATATTACAAGTTTTGGTTAGTTTTGAATAGTTAATTACAAATATCAGAAAAAAAACCTAATTTTGTATTTCAGTAACTAAAAATGTGAATGATATGCTTCTCTCTGCAAACGCCTCAGTAACCGCGTTCGATTCTCCTGAGACTTGGAATACCCTGTTGCAGCTGTTTCTGATAGCCCTTGCGATAGTGGCCGGAAACACCATTCGCCGTAAGGTCTGGTTTATGCGTCGCAGTCTCATTCCATCGGCGCTTATCGGTGGCTTGATTGTGCTTGTTCTGAAGGTTATTCCTGCGGTTGACGGCTTTATTGACAAGCATTTTATGGAGATAATCACATATCATACCCTTGCGCTTGGCTTTATCGCTATGTCTCTCCGCTCTCCGCAGAAGTCCAGCAAGGCCAATACCATTACTGTCATTGAGACGGGTACTCTCACTGCCAGCACTTATATCATACAGGGTGTGGTGGGTCTGTTGGTTACAATTCCGTTGTTCTTGTGGTGGCGTAATCCTGAGCTTGGGCGCGATATTTTCTATGCGGGCGGACTTCTTCTGCCTATGGGCTACGGCCAGGGACCTGGTCAGGCACTCAATTTCGGCACCATATATCAGAATACCGCGGCAGACCAGGGTATCAGTTTCTTCGGTATTGATTTCGGCCTCTCCATAGCAGCCGTCGGGTTCATTGTGGGCAGCGTGATAGGTGTAATCTATATGAATATGCTCAACAAGAAGGGCAAGCTGAAAATGAACTCCGAGGGTGTTGTGGATACTCACAAGCTCAGTGATTACGAGAGCCACAATGAGCTGCCTCACTCAGAGTCGGTGGATAAGTTCACTATTGTGCTCTGCATAGTGATGCTCACTTATCTGCTGGTATATCTTCTGATGTCGTTCATCGGTGGTCTGGATCTTGGGAATTTCGGCGAGAAGACACTCAAGCCGCTGGTCTATGGTTTCAACTTCTTCTGGGGCATTTTGTTCGGAACTTTGGTACGCTCTATTCTGAAGTGGTTGCGCAAGGCCAACATTATGCATCGTGAGTATCTGAATGATTTTCTTCTGAACCGTATTAGCGGTATCTGTTTCGATGTTATGATAGTTGCTGGAACTGCGGCCATCAACTTCGAGAATCTCAAGGTGATAGCATTGCCGCTTACTGTAGTATGTGTGCTTGGCGCGATAGTGACATTTTTCTATGTGAAGGCTGTATGCCGCAGGATTTACCCGGGTTATGAGTTTCAGGGCTTCTTCGCAATGTTCGGTATGCTTACAGGAACCGCAAGCAACGGTATGATTCTGCTTCGCGAGATAGACGTGCGCTATGAGACTCCTGCAGCCAACAATCTGGTATTGCAGAATATTCCGGCAATGATAATGGGATTCCCTATCCTGTTGCTGCTGGGTTATGCTCCTCACGGGCTGAATGCCACATTCATCACGCTGGGTGTGCTTGCAGTGATATTCATAGGTTTCAATATTTTCCTATTCAGAAAAAGGAAAGCCAATCGTTGAAAAGATCTGAGAGATGCCAGTAAGCAATCCTGCCGAGACTCCTATGATGAGGCAGTTCTATGACCTTAAGGCCAAGAACCCAGATGCCTTGCTGCTATTCCGTTGCGGCGATTTTTATGAGACATACGCGAGCGATGCCATTGAGGCTTCAGAGATACTGGGTATCACTCTTACGCGTCGCTCGAACGGCAAGCAGGGTGTGCAGGCTCTGGAGATGGCGGGATTCCCGCATCACGCGCTTGACGTATATCTGCCTAAGCTGATACGCGCAGGCCGTCGTGTGGCTATCTGCGACCAGCTGGAGGATCCCAAACTGACCAAGACCCTAGTAAAGCGTGGTATTACAGAGCTTGTAACACCGGGTGTGGCCATGAATGACACTGTTCTGAAGAATAAGGAGAACAATTTCCTGGCCGCCGTTCACTTTGGCAAAGGCTCGTGGGGTGTGGCCTTTCTTGATATATCCACAGGCGAGTTTCTTACAGCCGAGGGCACTCAGGACCATATAGAGAAACTGTTGGCTAATTTCTCGCCAAAGGAGACTCTTATAGAGCACGGCCGACGCCAGCTTTTTGAGGAGAGCTTTGGCGGTAAGTTTTATATCCACCAGATGGATGACTGGTGTTTCACCGAGACATTTGCCAAAGACAAGCTTAACTCGCACTTCAAGGTGCGCAATATGAAAGGCTTTGGCGTGGACCATCTGCGGAACGGAAAGATTGCTGCCGGTGTTATTCTGGAATACCTTGTGCAGACGATGCACTCCAATATCGGCCATATCAATACGCTGAAGGCCATAGACGAGGAGCGTTTTGTGCGTCTGGACCGTTTTACCATACGGAATCTGGAACTCATAGACAGTATGAGCGAGGATGGCGTCTCACTGCTGAGGGTGATGGACAACACATCGTCTCCTATGGGTGGAAGACTTCTGCGCCGGTGGATGCTTTTTCCATTGAAGGATGTAAATGCCATCAATGCCCGTCTCGATGTCGTTGATTATCTCTTCCGCGACCCTGATACCTGCGATGCTATTCGTGACTCCCTGCGTCAGACGGGCGATCTGGAACGTCTGGTGTCAAAGGCAGCTACCGGAAGGATTAATCCTCGTGAGGTTTTGTCGTTGCGTTTGGCGCTCCAAAGTCTTGTCGGTATCCGTGAGTCGTGTATGGCATCAGCCAGCGACGGCCTGAGATCGCTTGGTGAGCGTATTGACCTGTGCGAGGAACTTCGTGACAGGATTGCGCGTGAGTTGAGGCCCGATGTTCCCATAGTGGCAAGCAAGGGCGGTGTGATTGCAGATGGTGTGAGCGAGGAGCTTGACCGTCTGCGCGAGATTTCCCATAACGGAAAGGATTACCTGATGCGCATACAGCAGCGCGAGATTGAGGCTACCGGCATCAGCAGCCTGAAAGTGGCGTATAATAATGTATTCGGTTACTATCTGGAGGTTCGCAATACCTTCAAGGATAAGGTGCCTGAGACTTGGATCCGCAAGCAGACACTTGTTAACGCGGAGCGCTATATTACTCAGGAGCTTAAGGAGTATGAGGAGACAATCCTGGGAGCAGAGGATAAGATACTCGCTATTGAGAGCAAACTCTTCTCAGAGCTTACCCAGGGGATATTACCATATATTCATGCGATACAGGCCGATGCCGTAGCGGTCGCGCAGATTGACTGTCTGATCTCATTTACCATTCTTGCCAGGGACAGTAGGTATATACGTCCGGTTGTGGATGACAGCAATGTGCTTGACATCCGTTCAGGACGTCATCCGGTAATAGAGGCTATGCTGCCACCGGGCGAAGAGTATATTTCGAACGATTTGAGGGTAGATACAGACAATCAGCAGATACTGATAATTACCGGACCTAATATGGCCGGAAAGTCAGCGTTGCTCAGGCAGACCGCACTCATAACGCTTATGGCGCAGATGGGCTCATACGTTCCTGCCGACAGTGCCCGTGTGGGTGTGGTTGACAAGATATTCACCCGTGTGGGTGCCAGCGACAACATATCGGCCGGTGAGTCAACGTTTATGGTTGAGATGACAGAGGCTGCCGGCATATTGAATAATGTGTCTCCGCGTAGCCTGGTGCTGTTCGACGAGTTGGGGCGTGGTACATCCACATACGATGGCATATCAATAGCCTGGGCCATCGTGGAGTATTTGCACGAGCAGCCCAAGGCCAGGGCCCGTACACTGTTCGCCACCCATTACCACGAGCTGAACGATATGGCCTCAAACTTCAGCCGGATTCGCAATTTCAACGTATCGGTCCGTGAGGTTGACGGCAAGGTGCTTTTCCTGAGAAAACTTATGCCGGGAGGCAGCGAGCACTCTTTCGGTATCCACGTAGCCGAGATGGCCGGTATGCCTGCCAGCATAGTGCGCAGGGCTGCCGATATTCTTTCTGAGATGGAGGCATCGGCAGGTGAGAAGAACATTTCCAAGCCTACGGCTGTGATTGCCGGCCATCGCGAGGGGCTTCAGATGAGTTTCTTCCAGCTGGATGACCCTGTTCTGTGCCAGATACGCGATGATATCCTTAGCGTGGATATAGACAACCTCACTCCGATTGAGGCTCTGAACAAACTGCATGGCATAAAGGGTATTCTTAAAGGAAAATGACACTATATAATAAGGTGTCTATCGCGTACGTACAGTATTGGATTTGCCAACCTGTTGAAAAGTTATCTCCTTATTTCAGTTAATTAATGTTAAATATGACTGTTTCGGAAAAATTCGTTCTTTTCGGACAGTAAAAATAATCGCTGTTTTTTTTGCTCATTTAAAGTATTGTGCATACATTTGTTGGCGAAATGGAGTCGTTAGACGTGACTGATAGTGTTCAGGCTCGTCTCTATGACGTTAGATATTGTGTGTAATTAAAAGAAAAAGAGTAAAATAACCTTATTATTAACAACTAAAAACTTTTAAAATGAAGAAGAAATTACTACTCTTCGCCAGTGCTTTGATGTTGTTGCCTATGATGGCGTTCGCTGCATCAAAGACCGCCGAGGTAAAAGTAACGATCGATGAGTCCGTTTATGACTGGGCTCTCGAGCAGGCTGGTGTGTACTTCTATGTTGAAGGCGAGGCCGAACCAATCGAGGCTGTAGCACAGACGTATGAGGTAAGTGGTGACACCGTATGGTATGTTGCTGAGATGCCGACTAAGTCAACATTCTTTGTAGGAAACGGCAAGGATACTGATTTTGGTCAGGTTCCGTCACGTCGTTCAGAGACCATCACTCTTGGCAGCGCGCGCGCTTACATCATGAAGATTGGTGACAAGTCTCAGTCAGATGTTACAAAGTGGTACACTACTCTTACCGAGACTGCAGATCCTAATCCTGCAATCGAGAGTGCTGCCAAGCTGGAGTATACTCCAGGTTGGGAGAAGTTGCCTATCACCCTTGTAAAGAAGGAGAACAATGGCGCTATGATCTCTACTACTGACAATTTTGCTGAGGTTAACTCACTGCCAGGTGCAGGTACCGATTGGGACAGCCAGTTCTGGATTGTACTTCCGGAGACTCTTCCGAACGGCACAAAGATGAGGGTATTCTTTGAGTACAAGGCCAGCATCGCCGCAACTGCAGACACACAGTGCCACGCAGATGCAGGTAACTATCTGCACTGGCAAGCTATCGGCAGCCCGGCATTCACCACAGAGTGGAAGACTTTCGATCAGATGTTCACTGTTCCTAACGAGTGCAGCGGTAACTTCAAGTCTATCGCATTCAACCTTTCAAAGGACAAAGCCAACGAGGTTGACTATATGTTCAAGAGAGTTTATGTAATGTACGAGGCTCCTAAGACAGCAGAGGTAGCTGGTTGGGAGAATGTTGATTTCCAGATTGTAAAGACTGAGAACGCTTCTGGCAAGCAGGAGGTTGTTGAGACCGAGTCATTCGAGGTTAACGCAGCTGCCGGTGCAGCTACCGATTGGGACAGCCAGGTATTCTTCGTATTCCCGGAGACCTTACCTGTAGGTACAAAAGTTAAGGTGTTCTTTGACTATAAGGCAAGCGTTGCCGCAGGCGCAGATACACAGTGGCACGCTGAGCCGGGTAATTACAAGCATTGGATGGCTATCGGCAGCCCTTCATTCAAAACAGATTGGCAGACTTACGTATGGGAAGGTACCGTTCCAAACGAGACTGCAGGTGTTGGCAAGTCTATTGCTTTCAACCTCTCAAAGGATAAGTCTCAGGATGTAGATTTCTACTTCAAGAACGTATGCATGCAGATTCCTACCAAACTTACCGCTGAGGAGGATGGCTGGGATATCCTTGATTTCAAGCTTGCGAAGAAAGAGAACAATGGTGACATTGAGTATCAGTTTGCAAAGGAGAGAGTTACAATCAACGCAGCTGCCGGTGCAGCTACCGATTGGGATAGCCAGTTCTGGATTGTTCTTCCTGAGCCAGTTGCTCCTGGCACACAGCTGAAGGTTTCCTTCAACTACAGAACAGACAGCGAGTATGTTCCAAATGCTAACGGTATCCTTATTCCGAGCCAGTGCCATGCACTTCCTGGTGACTACAAGCACTACGATTTCTTCGGTAACCGTGGTTTCATCAACGATTGGAAGGAATATGACAAGATTGTTACTGTTCCTTCACAGGCAACAGATCAGTTCCAGTCAATCGCATTCAATATGTCAATTGACAAGGCTAATGAGGCCAACTACTTCCTCAAGAACATCTGTGTTAAGGTTGTAGGTGAGGCTCCATACGATGATGAGCCAGAGGTTGAGGGTAACCTTATTGACATTGATGGTTACAACTTCAACCAGGGTTTAACCTCACTGTGGGCTTCTTACGGTGTAAACGAGGTTGCTCCTGAAATTACCGAGCCGGGTGCTCTGAACAGCCAGTATGCTATGAAGGTCGTTACCGACAAGGCCGGCAAGCTCTATGATACTGAGATTGCTTATCCTATGGCATACGACGGTGGTTATGTTTACAACTACTCATTCATGGTTAAGGCTGATACTTCTGCCACAATGTCTGTAACAACTGAGTTCATTGACATATATGGTGAGTGGGCTGGTGAGAATGTATCAGGCAATATTGAGGTAGATACTGACTGGAAGACCGTTACCGGTACATTTGTTCCTGAGTTTGTTAACTCACTCGAAGGTGCTGCTTACTTAACAGGTGCCTTTGTATTCAACATTGGTGATGTTGAGACCAACTACTACTTCGACCACATCATTGTAACACGCGAGTGGATTTACGATGAGGAGGAGACTGTAGAGGACAATATCTTCAGCGGTGACGACTTCAACTTCAACGGCGAGACCGTTGGTGACTGGAAGGTAATGGGCGATGAGACTATTGGTGTTCTTGACATCCTTGAGGGTGGTGAGAATCAGTATCTCGCTTATGCTAACAGTAAGGCAGCTCTTAAGTTCGAGGCTAAGGCAAGTATTGGTGAGTGGACTCCGTATTCATCACAGATTTATAACACCTACGATTTCAAGGAGGGTTATATCTACTCATACGATTTCCAGATCCGTACACTTGACGGCTCACTTGGTGAGGTTTACGTATCATTCCAGCCGGAGACCTTCTGGAATGGTGATATGGGCAACTCTTACTCCTTCCAGGGCGATGGCTTCTGCAATGTTAAGGGCAGCACCAAGATTACAAAGAAGGGTATCTCAAGATTCGTTCTCGGTATGGGTACAAAGCCTAACACTTACGTAATTGATCATGTAATTGTTACTGAGACTCCGGGTCAGAGCATCATCATGGGTATTGACGACATCGAGACTGAGTCTGATGGCGCTATCTACGATATGCTTGGTCGCAAGGTTGAGAGTATGTCTAACGGCTCTATCTACTTCCAGAACGGTAAGAAGGTTCTGAAGTAATAGACTACACCCGCAAGGGTTAATATTAGAACCGGGCAGCGCTAATGTGTTGCCCGGTTTTTTTCTTTATTATTATTTTTATGATGAAAAAGAAGCTTGTTGTTTTGTCAGGTGCAGGTATAAGCGCTGAGAGTGGCCTAAGTACTTTTCGTGACTGTGGCGGCCTTTGGGAGAAATATAATGTGGATGATGTATGCACGCCCGACGGCTATCATCGAAACCCGCGTCTTGTCATAGATTTTTATAATGCGCGTAGGAAACAACTTCTGAGCGTACAGCCTAATCACGCTCATATCACATTAGCTGAGCTTGAGTCTTTGTTTAATGTTACTGTTATTACTCAGAATGTGGATAATCTTCACGAAAGAGCAGGAAGCACCCATATTATTCATCTGCACGGAGAGCTCGAGAAGGTTACATCGTCCATTAATCCTAATGATTCTCGTCAGATACGTAAACTCTCTCCTGATAATTACGAGATTCATATAGGCGATAAAGCTTCCGATGGAAGTCAGCTTAGGCCATATATAGTATGGTTTGGCGAACCTGTTCCTAATATAGGTATTGCCGCAGATTATGTATCAGAGGCAGACATACTCCTTATTATCGGAACGTCTCTTAATGTTTATCCCGCTGCAGGCCTGCTAAACTACGCGCCTGACTCTGCTTTGGTTTATATTATTGATCCGGTACCAGTTCAGATTAATTCATGGCGCAGTGTCAATGTTATCAGTAAAGGTGCCTCAGAGGGAATAGATGAGTTCAAAACACTCGTTTCAGAACTTTTGTAGGAATACTATAATTGCTAAAATGCAAATCAATAATTTATGCGTTTTACTCATGTCGGAGCAGTTAAACATCACACCAAAAGGAAGATAACAACATTTTGCAAGCTTTTATTAATTTAACTTAAACGTTAAATTTAGCCAAATATCGCACTTTAGAATTAACCTTTTTCATTTTCCAGCATCTTATATACGAACGCCGGCAAGAATGACGGCAGCCAGGTAAGAAGTTTAACAAATTAAATAATAGAAATTATGAAAAAGAATCTTTTTGCAGTAGTGATCGCAGTTTTGGCTTTAACAGCAAGTGTAAACGTAAACGCTCAGTCGGCAGCCTCTTTCAATCAGGTACAGAATGATGAGTTCGTCCTTAATCAGATTGCATCAGAGCTTAGTTTTGACAATGCTTACAATTATACCATTCTTTGCCAGCGTTACTTATGCCAGGCCAAGCAGATTAAGGAGTCTGTAAGACTTACCGAGGCTCAGAAGCAGAATCGCATTGAGTCTTTGAAGGGTATCTATACTGACCGTTTCAGCGCACTTCTTGATAGCTGGCAGACTGAGGCTACATTTGCAGTCCTCTCGGCAGAGTAAGGACAAGAAAGTTTTCCATAGTTGTCAAGCCGGTTCCTCATAGGGGCCGGCTTGATTTTTTGTATATGGTGGTTTTTGACTACTTTTGCAAATAATCAATTTTGTAAATTCCGACATGATAATAGCGCGTTTTCTGTCAATTGCCATTCTTTGCCTTAGTCTTCCAGTTGCGGCACAGCATAGGTCTTCAGCTTCATTGTCTGGAGGTGTGCCAGCTGTCAATGTCTTGCCTTCCGTTCCCGAGTATCTGGTCTTTGCCGGCGAGACCATTCGTTTTGACCGTGCCGATATGCGCGAGCGTCTGGACAGAGAGCTGATAGCATTTACCTACACTCACTCCACATCGATACTGATGCTGAAACGGGCTAATCGCTTCTTTCCACAGATTGAGCCTATACTTAAG
The DNA here is from genome assembly GCA_045597985.1 of Bacteroidaceae bacterium. Classification (GTDB taxonomy): domain Bacteria; phylum Bacteroidota; class Bacteroidia; order Bacteroidales; family Bacteroidaceae; genus Colenecus. Next base: position 19,101 of record JAZLLE010000014.1, read on the forward strand.
TCACAGGGCATACCTGACGATTTGAAATACCTGATGGTTATTGAGAGCAATCTTGATCCTCAGGCTGTGTCAACGGCCGGAGCTGCCGGATTGTGGCAGTTTACTCAGGCCACAGGGCGTGTATATGGTCTTGAGGTGAATGCTAACATAGATGAGCGATACAATATTGAGAAGGCAACCATAGCAGCCTGCCAATATCTGAAGAGCTCATACGCCAAATATGGTGACTGGCTTACAGTGGCTGCAAGTTACAACGCGGGTCAGGCTGGAATAAGCTCAAAGCTTGAGGCACAACATCAGAAGAAAGCTGTTGACCTTTGGCTTGTGAATGAGACATCGCGTTATATGTTCCGTCTTCTGGTGGCAAAGATGATGTTCGAGAATCCTTCATTGTTCGGATTCAATCTTCGCTCAGATGAGCTATATCCGTTCATTCCGGCAAAAGATACAGTATATGTCACTGAGACCGTAGATGATCTTGCGGATTTCGCAGACAAACACGGGGTGTCATATTCACAGTTGCGTGAGGCTAATCTCTGGCTCAGAGAGATGAAGCTGAATGACAGCTCACACAGATTATATAAGGTTGCCATTCCCGATGTAAGGGGATTATACTATGATCCTGCGCGTATTAAACCATATAATCCAGCCTGGGTCACTAAGTAAGCAGTTTTTTTTGTTATTTTGCACCTTATTTCAGAATTGAGGAAATAACAAGGTCAAATGGCTGAATTTGAAATGATAGCCAAGACATTCCTGGGATTGGAAGAGGTCTTGGCACAGGAGTTGACAGAGCTGGGAGCCAACAATATACAGATTGGTAACCGTATGGTGTCATTCACAGGCGACAAGGCTCTGATGTATAAGGCGAATTTCCATCTTCGTACTGCCATAAGGATATTAAAGCCGTTCAAGCATTTCAAGGCAGCTAGTGCCGATGAGGTGTATGACATCTGCAAGAAGGTAGAATGGGAGAAGTATATGGACAAGCTGACCAGCTTTGCCGTAGATGCCGTAGTAAACAGCGAGGAGTTTACGCACTCGAAGTTTGTGGCATATAGGGTAAAGGATGCCATTGCTGATTATTTCCGCGAGAAAGAAGGTCACAGACCAAATGTAAGTGTGGCCAATCCAGACATAATGTTCCATATCCACATTTCCAATGAGGACTGTTCCCTGTCGCTCGACAGCTCGGGAGAGTCGTTGCATCGCCGTGGCTATCGCCAGGAGACTATGGAGGCACCGCTCAATGAGGTGTTGGCTGCCGGTATGATTCTGATGACCGGATGGCGTGGTGAGAGCGATTTCGTTGACCCGATGTGCGGCTCCGGTACCTTGCCTATCGAGGCGGCACTTATTGCCCGCAATATGGCGCCTGGCCTTTTCCGCAGTCAGTATGCCTTTGAGAAGTGGAAGGATTTTGACCGTGATCTGTTTGAGCAGATATATAACGATGATTCAGCAGAACGTCCGTTCAATGGCCATATCTATGGCTATGACAAGGATGCCAAGGCTATTCTTACAGCCAAGCGCAATGCCAAGGCCGCAGGACTTCTGGATACTATCCATTTTGATACCCGCGACATCAAGGATTTCCAGCCAATTACAGAGAAGACTCTTATGGTTACAAATCCTCCGTATGGTGAGCGTTTGAAAGAGGGGGATATTCCGGAGTTGTATGCTACACTAGGAGAGCGTCTGAAGCATGCTTTCACGGGTGGTGAGGCTTGGGTTATCTGCAATCACTATGAATATTTTGACAAGATTGGTCTGAAAGCTTCAGCCAAGATACCTCTTTATAATGGCGCTTTGGCCTGCGAGTTCCGTAAGTATGAGATATTCGGCGGCAAATATGACTCATTCCGTTCAGAGGGCGAGCATCTGCGCAAGGAGGATTCATCAACGCGTCGTGGTACAACATTGCGTCATAAAGCTGCTCAAGCTGAACGTCTGAAGAAAGATGGTGGGGATGTTGCCTCAGATGGCGAGAGAAGGGAGAGACGTCCGGGAGGAAGACCGCGTCGTGAAGGATTTGGAAAGGACGGTGAGAGACGCAGTCCGGGAAGAAGTTCCGCGAGAGATGGTTCCCGTTCGTCAGACAGACCTGCAAGATCTTATTCCAGAAGAGATAAGGAAGGTTCTGAAAGCAAGGAAGGCTCATTCAGGAAGTTCTCAGGTGAGAAGAGGCCCTATTCCCGCTCAGACAAGCCTTTCGGCAAGAAACCCAGATCAAATAATAAATTCAACGATAAAAAGCAATGATTATTCTGCTTCTTGGTAGTGGCGGACGTGAGCACGCCCTGGCTTGGAAAATAGCCCAAAGCCCGCTTACAGACAAGTTATATATAGCTCCAGGTAATGCCGGTACCGCATCGGTTGGCCAGAATGTGGCAATGAAGGCCGATGACTTTGATGCGATTGCGTCATTTGTCCTTGAGAAAGGCGTCAATATGGTGGTTGTAGGTCCTGAGGATCCACTGGTAAAGGGTATCAACGACTATTTCAAGAATAATCCGAAACTTGCCGGCATTCCGGTGATAGGACCCACCAGGGCTGCCGCACAGCTTGAGGGAAGCAAGGATTTTGCCAAGCAGTTTATGCTGCGTCACGGCATTCCTACCGCTGCCTACCGTACTTTTACATCAGACACACTTGAGGAGGGCCTTGAGTTTCTGGGCACTCTGCAGGCTCCATATGTGCTGAAGGCCGATGGTCTGTGCGCCGGAAAGGGCGTGCTTATCCTGCCAACCCTTGAGGAGGCTCGCAAGGAACTCAAGGAGATGCTGGGCGGTATGTTCGGCGGTGCCTCATCGCGCGTTGTGATAGAGGAGTTCCTTAGCGGTATAGAGTGCTCGGTGTTTGTTCTTACCGATGGCAAGAACTACAAGATTCTGCCGGTGGCAAAGGATTATAAGCGCGTTGGCGAGCACGATACCGGTCTGAACACCGGTGGTATGGGCTCAGTATCGCCTGTTCCGTTTGCCGATGAGGTCTGGATGGGTAAGGTTGAGGAGCGAATAATTCGTCCTACAATCCAGGGACTGGCAGAGGAGGGCCTTGAATACAAGGGTTTCATCTTCCTTGGATTGATAAATGTGGCAGGTGAGCCAAAGGTAATAGAGTACAACGTACGTATGGGCGATCCTGAGACCGAGACGGTAATGCTCAGGCTGAAGTCTGACCTTGTTGACCTGCTTCTTGGAGTGGCCAATGGTAATCTTGATGAGAAGGTTCTGGAGCAGGATCCACGCTCTGCGGTATGTGTGATGCTGGTATCGGGTGGATATCCCGGTCATTACGAGAAGGGCTTCCGTATAACCGGAACCGAGAAGGTTCAGGACAGCATCGTATTCCACGCCGGAACTGCGTTCAACGCTGAGGGAAATGTGGTTACAGCAGGCGGTCGTGTCATTGCCGTAAGCTCGTACGGAAAGGACAAGGCAGAGGCTTTGGCCAAGTCTTTCAAAGGCGCAGGTCAGATTGAATTTGAGGGAAAACATTTCCGCAGTGACATCGGTGCAGACCTTTAAGAATTTTTAATGCGGCAGGAGCTGTTTGATTGCTTATATTTGCAAGAGGTATCTGAAAAGACCGTAAGGTTATGAAATACAAACATATCAATAACATTATCGGCTGGCTGGTGTTCATTGTGGCTGCAGTGACATACTGTATGACCATTGAGCCTACTGCCAGTTTCTGGGATTGTCCCGAGTTTATCACAACCGGCTATAAGCTGGAGGTAGGCCATCCGCCTGGAGCACCGTTCTTCATGCTTACATCGAACCTGTTCTCGCAGTTTACGGACGATACAACGAAGGTGGCCATGATGGTGAACATTATGTCCGCCCTCTTGAGTGCGCTCTGTATATTGTTCCTGTTCTGGACAATTACCATGCTGGCCAAGAAGCTGATCTGCAAGGGTGGTGAGCCAGATTTGTGGCAGACCATCGCTATTATGGGCGCAGGTGTGGCAGGAGCTCTGGCCTATACCTGGAGCGATACTTTCTGGTTCAGTGCCGTTGAAGGCGAGGTATATGCCTACTCATCGTTCTGCACCGCCGTCACATTCTGGCTCATTCTTAAGTGGGAGGAGGATGCCGACAGACCTCACAGTGACCGTTGGCTTATTCTGATAGCTTATGTGATAGGTATTTCCGTAGGCGTTCACCTGCTGAACCTGCTCTGCATTACCGCTATCGTGCTGGTTTATTACTTCAAGAGAGCTGAGAATCCAACCTGGAAGGGCGGTATATTGTCTATCGTAATATCCGGCGTGATAATCGCAGCAGTCCTGTATGGTATTGTTCCTGGTATTGTAAAGGTTGGCGGATGGTTTGAGCTGCTCTTTGTAAACGCACTCGGATTTAAATTCAACACGGGCCTTATTATCTATCTGATTCTGTTGGTTGCCGCAATCCTATGGGGTGTGTTTGAGAGTCAGAAGGGTGTCAGCGACACCAGAATGAAGATTGCATTCCTGTGTACGCTTGCGCTTACAGGTATTCCTTTCTATGGTCATACCGCAGGCGGTGTTGTCTTTGGAATAATTGTATTGGCAATACTTGGTTTCTATCTGTTGGCAAAGGCTGTCAGCGATAAGGTGAGACCATCCGCAAGAGTGCTGAATACGATTATGCTCAGTGTGATGTGCATAGTGATAGGCTACTCATCGTACGCTCTGATTGTAATCCGCTCCACAGCGAACCCACCTATGGATCAGGACTCACCGGAGGATATCTTTGCACTTGGCGATTATCTGGCACGCGAGCAGTACGGTACCCGTCCGCTCTTCTATGGACAGACATACGCCTCTGAGGTATCATTGCGCAATGAGGGAAATATGTGCCGTCCGGAGTTCTCGGAGAATGGTGTGATGTACGGCCGCAAGGAGAAAGCCAATGCCGACGAGAAGGACCGCTATTACATTAAGGACTACAAGCGCTCATACAAATATGCGCAGAATATGCTCTTCCCTCGAATGTACAGCAGTGATCCAGATCACATAGAACAGTATAAGGCGTGGGCCAATGTAAAGGGTAACACTGTGATATATGACCGCTGTGGCGAGAAGGTCAAGCTGACCATTCCAACTCAGATTGAGAATCTGAGGTTCTTCTTCAAGTACCAGGTCAATTTTATGTACTGGCGCTATTTTATGTGGAACTTTGTAGGCCGTCAGAACGACATACAGAGTCACGGTGAGCTCAACCACGGAAACTGGGTTACCGGCATCAATTTCATAGACAGGATTATGCTGGGTGACCAGCGTCTGATGCCAGACACTCTGAAAGGCAAGGGACATAACGTATTCTACGGTCTGCCTCTTATTCTTGGTTTGATTGGTCTGTTCTGGCAGATTAAGCAGGGCAAGGAGGGTGTACGCCAGTTCTGGGTGGTGTTCTGTCTCTTCTTTATGACAGGACTAGCCATCGTCATGTATCTGAATCAGACTCCGATTCAGCCTCGTGAGCGTGACTATGCGTATGCCGGCTCATTCTATGCCTTTGCCATCTGGATCGGACTGGGCGTTGCCGGTGTCGCCGAGCTTCTTAAGAAGGTTATGGGCACCAAGGCCGCTCCGGTGGTGGCATCGGTGTTATGTCTGCTTGTTCCCATTCAGATGGTTGGCCAGACGTGGGACGACCACGATCGCAGCGGCCGTTATGTGTGCCGTGACTTTGGTCAGAATTATCTGCTCACATTGCCGGAGAAGGGTAATCCTATCATCTTCACCTGCGGCGATAACGATACATTCCCTCTGTGGTACAATCTTGAGACCGAGGGCTTCCGTACAGACTGCCGTGTCTGCAATCTGAGCTATCTGATGACCGACTGGTACATTGACCAGATGAAGCGTCCCGCATACTCCTCACCGGCCGTTCCAATTGAGTTTGAGCGTATTGACTATGAGTCAGGTACAAACGATGCAGTTGAGATCAGTCCCAAGAACAAGGAGAACTTCCTGAAGAATGCCAAGACTCAGGCTGAGATAGATAATATCAACAACTCATTCGAGTTGAAGACGGTTCTTGAGTACTGGGTCAAGAAGTACAATATTATTCCTACCGATACTGTATGGCTCAAGCTCGACAAAGAGGCTATCCTGAATTCAGGTATGCTTATTCCTGCCGAGTATCAGGGAGCTACGCGTGAGGAGACTTTGCAGAAGCTTCCTGACAAAATGGTAATCTCTCTTAAGGGCAGAAGGTATATCTACAAGAATGAGCTGATGATGCTGGAGATGCTGGCATACTGCAACTGGGAGCGTCCGTTGTATATGGCCACTACCGTTGGCAGGGATAATCATCTTGGTCTTGCTCCGTTCTTCATTCTTGAGGGTCTTGCTTATCGCATTACTCCGTTCAACTGGAAGGAGCTGGGATATGCTGACAAGGAGAACTATGACAGCTATATGGTCAATGCAGACCTTATGTACGACAACCTGATGAATTTCAAGTTTGGCGGGCTGGATAATCCGGATCTGTATATTGACGAGACCATACGCCGTATGTGCTACAGTCACCGCAGGCTCTATGCCCAGCTGGCTGAGACTCTGATTATGCAAGGCGAGGACAACAAGGCCCTTCAGGTACTCGACAAGTGCGAGAAAGGCATATCGTCAGAATTGCTGCCTCACGATGTCCTTGGCTATTCGCAGATATTGGCTTCCTGCTATGCGCAGCTTGGCGAGAAGGATAAGGCATTGGCTATATGTGAGCAGATGGCCCGTACTTATCTTACGGAGATGCAATGGTATCTCTCTATGGACGATATGCATCTGGCTCTTCTCAAACAGGAGATGACAACAGCGATTACATATCTCTACAAGGGTGTATTCCCTGTCATGGAGGACGCCGGTATGGATGAGGAGACATACAACTCTATGATTAGTGTCTTTGAGGATATGTATGTACAGTTCCGCAACAGAGTGTAAAGATGATTATTGAGCAGCCGACATTCCTGCTGAGGCATATCTATCCGAAAGGGGTGTTCAGAATGGATCTGTCGGATCACAGCGTCTATCTGACGTTTGATGACGGACCCATTCCTGAGGTCACTCCCTGGCTGCTGGATGTGCTTGACAGGTATCAGGTGAAGGCTACTTTCTTTGTTGTGGGCGATAATGTGCGCAAGTATCCTGAGATATTCCAGATGATACTTGATCACGGACACATCGTTGGAAATCATACATTCAACCATGTCAGGGGTATGCAGATGCGTACTCCTGACTATATTGACAATGTTGAGAAGTGCCGGCATCTGTTCAAGTCAAATCTGTTCCGTCCTCCGCACGGTGTACTGCGCAGGAGTATGTATCACTGTCTTGACACAGAATACAAAATTATTTTCTACGATGTGGTGACGCGTGATTACAGTAAGCGCCAGACTGGGCCGCAGGTACTGGAGAACGTGAAGAGGTATGCCAGAAACGGCTCGATAATAGTATTTCACGACTCTCTTCGCTCCAAGGAGAACCTGCAGTACGCCTTGCCGAAGGCCATAGAGTGGCTTCGCGAGAAAGACTATCAGTTCAAGACTCTCTGATTATTCGCAAAGAATTGTGCAGATGGCATCCTGAACACGTCTTGACGGAGCCATCTTCAGCGCTCCGCTATTCATTATGCAGAAAGCCAGGTCGCGTCCGTCGGCAGTTCTGGCATAGCCTGCCAGTGTACAGGAGCCGGTCAATGTTCCTGTCTTGGCGTGAATCTTTCCGGCAGTTGTCTTGTCTGTCATACGTTGTTTGAGTGTTCCGTCATATCCTGATATCGGCAGGCTCTCATAGAAGAACGGATATATGTCAGGGTCATTATAAATCTGTCTGAGTACATTCACAAAGAGTGTGGCAGGCACGTGGTCGTACATAGAGAGACCGCTACCATCTACAATCATAAACGGGCTGCTTCCTGTTTTTGCGGCACGTTTCAGATACTCTTCCTCGAACTTTGCCGCAGAGTTGAACGTTACTCTGCTCTGCGTCTTTGTGTGGGCTGACTGGAGCATCATTGCCTCTGCGTTCAGATTCACGCTTTCCTTAAGCGCCTCTTCCAGTACTGATTTGAGTGAATGGCTTACAGATGCCAGCTGAACTGCTCCGTCAGGACATTTCTGCCAGTCAGTGCCGCTGAATGATATGCCAGCCTTCTCCAGATACTCTGTAAACAGCGTGAGTGTGAACTGGTCTGAGCCAAATATGTTCAACTCTGACGATGTGGCCCTGCTGGAGCTTCCTGAAATAATAATAGTGTTCCTGTTGTTGAGCCAGTCGCGCTGAATCTTGAATGAGGTTGAGGATGATGAGCCGGTAAGTGCCGTGTTCCTTACCTCATAGTATCGTGATTCCGGCACAATTTTAACCGATGGCGGCATCCCTTTCTGTCCTGGCTTTACAGAAATGCTTACGAATCCTCCGTGAACCATAAGCGGCGAGATGTATGGCTGGAAACTCTTTGGAGTATCATCCCAGGCCCAGCCTGAGCCCCAGTAGATGCTGTCCATTGCACTGACATCGCCAATTACTTTTCCGTTGACACGCTTTATACCACACTTTCTGATGTTGTTCACCAGTGTCAGCAAATCGCTCTCCATCAGTTGCGGGTCTATTCCTCCTATCAGGTACAGATTGCCGTTCAGCACACTGTCGGCATCAATTACGCCGTCGGTCCTGACCAGTGTCTTGTAATCATAGTCGGCACCCAATGTACCGAGTGCGGTGAAGGCTGTGAGCACCTTTATTGTAGATGCAGGCCGGTTCAGCACATTCTCGCGGTAAGCGTATATGGCACTGTCGGCATTCAGGTCCCAGATATAGACACTGATGTCAGTGCCGTCCGGCAGTCCGTTTTGTACTATGCTGTCAATCTCGCTTACAATGCGGCTGTTGTCCTTGGCCTGAGTAGTCAGTACGCCGGCAATGGCCATTAATGTTATTATTACTCTGCTTACCTTCATCTTGAACAATTATTGTCAGTAAGAGACCGATGTCTCTATTCCCACTGCCCGAAGCCTCTCAGCTATCGCGTCAAGCGCATCGTGCGATGCCTTCTCTAGGCCTGATACCGGAGTCTCGCGGTCAATAGTATATATCATCACCTTCTCCGGTCTTATGCTCCGGACAGCCTCAATCCACGGACCAACGAATCTCTCTGATGTGTTGTCGTACTCTTTTCCATCTGCATTTCCAGTCAGAAACATCGTCTGAATTATCACGTGGCCGTTGAAAGCCTTCAGAGTCTGGATAATCTCATTTACGTTATATCTGCCTGTTGGTCTGTCCAAAGACTGAATGTATTCCGCATCAACCGTATCAAGCTTCTGTATGTTGTTGTCAACCTTGATCAGGGCGCCAAAGACCTTCTCATCGCTTATTCGGGTAGCATTGCTGAGCACGCTTATCTTGGCGTCAGGGAAATATGTGTCGCGCAGGGCTGTGACATCATCTACAATGCCGGCAAAGTCGGGATGGGTAGTAGGCTCTCCGTTCCCTGCGAAAGTCAGTACGTTGGGCTCCGGTCCCTCAGCCTTCATCTGCTGCAGGCGTGCCTCAAGGGCATCGCGAACCTCCTGCCTGGAGGGGCGTCGCCGTACAGGCCTGCGGTTCTCGTTGAGACCGCATTCGCAGTACAGGCAGTCAAATGTGCATATCTTGCCGTCCGGTGGCATAAGGTTGATGCCTAGCGATACGCCAAGGCGTCTGCTCTTTACCGGTCCGAATATAGGTGACGGATATATGATGGTTCCCATTCTGATTAAAGACTATATATTGCAAAGTTAGCCAAAGTATTTGAATGAACCGCGTAAAAGCAGTATCTTCGCGGAATTAAACTGTTTTTCCTGAATGGGAGCTTTATTTCTTTTTTTAGCGATTGCCTTAATAGTGTCATTTCTATGCTCAATACTTGAGGCAACTCTTATGTCAACCCCTTTGTCCTATATAACTATGCGCGAGGAGGAGGGATATCGTCCGGCCACCAGATTCAAGGAGCTGAAGCTGGAGCCCGACAAACCTATTGCGGCTATTCTGTCGCTCAACACAATAGCCAACACCATAGGCTCAGCCGGCGTGGGCAGCCAGGCCACTCAGATTTTCGGCAGCGAGTGGTTCGGACTTGTGTCTGCCATCGTAACTCTGCTTATTCTGGTATTTGCCGAGATTATCCCTAAAACCATCGGCACATCATATTGGAAAAAGCTGATGGGTTTTGCTGCCCGCACAATCAGCGTGCTGATAATCCTGATGTATCCGCTTGTACTGCTTGTCCAGATGATCAGCCATCTGATAACTCCCAAGGACGATGAGGCTGTGGTAAGTCGTGAGGAGGTCTCCGCTATGGCCAATATCGGCGAGGAGGAGGGTGTCATTGAGGAGAACGAGAACAAGATAATCCAGAACCTGATTAAGCTTGACAACGTCAAGGCATACGATGCCATGACTCCGCGTGTAGTATCGGCCATTGCGCCCGAGTCTATGACGGTGAAGGAGTTCTACAAGGATAACGAGTATCTGCATCACTCCCGAATTCCGGTCTATTCAGACTCGCCTGAGTTCATTACCGGCTACATTCTTAGAAGCGAGGCTCTGGAGCGTCTGGCCGACGACAAGTTCAACGTACGTCTGGGCGATATCCGTCGCGACATCAAGTTCTTCAACGAGGAGACATCGCTTGGTGATATCTGGGACGAGTTGTTGAAGGGAAAAGAGCAGATTTCGGTAATAATTGATGAGTATGGTACTTTCCAGGGTATCCTTACACTTGAGGACATTCTTGAGACCATTCTCGGCCTTGAGATAGTTGATGAGAGTGATGTTGTGGGCGATATGCAGCAGTATGCCCGTGAGCGCTGGCAACAGCGTCAGCAGCATTCAGATAAAAAGAAAAAGAATAGCTAACAGCCAATGTCTTATTTATTCACATCCGAATCGGTGTCCGAAGGACACCCGGACAAAGTGGCCGATCAGATATCGGACGCAGTCCTTGACGAACTTCTTACCCTTGATGCGAATTCAAAGGTAGCATGTGAGACCTTAGTGACCACAGGTCAGGTGATTCTGGCCGGAGAGGTCAAGTCAGAAGCCTATATTGACCTGCAGCAGGTTGCCCGCAACGTCATCAACCGTATAGGCTACAACAAATCAGAGTATATGTTCGACGGCAACTCGTGCGGTGTGCTGAGCGCCATTCACGAGCAGAGTGCTGACATCAACCGTGGCGTGGAGCGCGAGGATCCTATGGAGCAGGGTGCCGGAGACCAGGGAATGATGTTCGGCTATGCCACCAACGAGACTCCGGAATATATGCCATTGTCACTTGCTCTGGCCCACGGACTGGTGCATACTCTGGCAGAGATTCGCAGAGAGGGTAAGGTTATGACCTATCTTCGTCCTGATGCCAAGAGTCAGGTTACCGTTGAGTATGGCGATGACGGCAAGCCAATCCGCATAGACACCATAGTAGTGTCAACCCAGCACGATGACTTCATAAAGCCCGCTGACAATACCGCCGGGGCTCAGGCCAGTGCCGATGAGGCAATGCTGGCGCAAATCAGCGATGATGTGCGGAACATTCTTATTCCGCGTTTGCTGTCAAAGATAACGGATGCCTCAATAGTGGCTCTGTTCGATGCCAATGTAATGTATCTGGTCAATCCTACGGGAAAGTTTGTGATTGGCGGACCTCACGGTGATACCGGTCTTACAGGCCGTAAGATTATTGTGGATACCTATGGTGGCAAAGGCGCGCACGGAGGTGGAGCGTTCAGCGGCAAGGATCCGAGCAAGGTGGACAGAAGTGCCGCATACGCCGCACGTCACATCGCCAAGAATATGGTGGCGGCAGGTATCGCCGACGAGATGCTGGTTCAGCTCTCTTACGCTATTGGAGTGGCCAAGCCTGTGAGCATATATGTTGATACCTACGGAACCAGTCACGTTAAGGAGTCAGACGGTCAGATTGCGGGCATCATCGCAAATGTGTTCGACCTTCGTCCCAAGGCGATAGAGGAGCGTCTGAAGCTCCGCAATCCTATCTATCTGCCTACAGCCGCCTACGGCCATTTCGGCCGCAAGCCTTATACCAAGGACGGCATAGAGTTCTTTACCTGGGAAAAGCTGGACTTCGTTGAGCAGCTCCGCAAGGTGTTCGGGCTATAGCGCACGGTACTTTTTGCCGTAGTCAAGCTGCTGCTGAAGATAATTGTCGTTGTAGATTACCTGATAGTCAACTATCCTGCCGTCTTTCTCAACCGGAACGATGTCAGGGTTGATGAAGCCTCCGTAAGGTTTAAGGCTCAGGGCGTCGTAACGGGCCTTCACCTCCTTGTGGAGCTCAGGATCGATGTTCACAGCGTAGGTCTCAATCAGTTTCTTTCCTGCCTGGTAGTCGCCTTCAGACTTGATACGCTGAATCTCTGCGAGCAGCTTGCCGAACAGGTCACGAAGCTTTCCGTAGTCGTTAACCACAAAGTAGGTCTTGCCATCGCGAACCTTCTTCTCTATTACATTGTCGGCGGCTCCCTTCTCGTAGCACCATTCGGCAATGAGCTTGCGGTTCTGCATATGGGCCTCAGTGTTGGGGCGGCCCAGCTCAACACGGTTGAACTGCACCATCAGACCATTGCGGATAAAGTTAGAGTACTCAGCCTTGTAAGCCTCGTTATCCGGCATGATGCCAAGCTCAACCATCTTGGGATCGGCAGTGTACCACAGGCCGAACAGGTCGGCGCGGGCCTCCTCAAGTGCTGATGAATACTCGCCCATAGCGGTAGTGCTAACACCTGGAAGCAGCTGGCCAGAGCCGTGTCCCAGACACTCGTGCAGGTCGGTGTGAATCTCATCGGCGTACGAGCCGTATTTCTTGTAAAGCTCAATCTCAGCCTCATCGTATGCGAATTCGGTCAGGGTGCTTGCCGGCATCTCCTGTGCGGCATAGTCGTATGCGTGGGTGATGTTGGCAATGGTAACAGACTTGCTGCCGTGCATCTTGCGAATCCAGTCGGCGTTAGGCAGGTTGATGCCGATAGGTGTGGCAGGATAGCTGTCGCCGGCCAGACATACGGCATTTACCACCTTGGCCGATATGCCCTTGCACTCCTTCTTCTTGAAGCGCGGGTCAACCGGCGAGTTGTCCTCGAACCACTGTGCGTTGGCGCTCAGTATAAGCGAGCGCTCCGATGCCTTGTGATCCTTGATGTTCACATAGCCTTCCCACGCGCCCTTGCGGCCAAGAGGGTCGTTGTAGTCCTCAATGAAACCATTGATGAAATCCACGGTTCCTATGGTATCCTTAACCCATTCGATGTTGAACTCGTCCCAAACCTTCAGATCTCCTGTCTCGTAATATTTTACCAGCAGACCCAAGGCGCGCTTCTGAATATCGTTCTCAGCAACCAGTGCTGCGGCATTCAGCTCAGCGCATATTCTGGCGATGGCAGGGCCGTATATGCCGTTCAGGCACCAGGGCAACTCAACAACGTTGCCGTCGGCATCCTTCACAACCTTGGTGTTGAGGCCGTATGCTATCGGGGTCTCGTCTGTAGGGTCTGCTATCGATGCGTAGTAGTCCTCAACTTCCTGTCTGGTAACACCCTCATAGAAGTTTACCGCCGACTGGGTCACAATGTCACCCTCAGTAGCGGTTGAGCGACGCTGTGGGTAGAGCTGCGGGTCGTAGAAGAAAGGAATCAGCTCATCGCACTTGTCCTCATCGCCCACGGCAGACATAAGAGACTTGAGATACTCCTGAGGACAGCCAGGGAAGAACTTATCCTCTGCATAGTGGTGATGTATGCCGTTGGCGAAGAAGAAACGCTTGGCATAGACAAGGAAATCCTGATAATCCTTGCAGTCGCGGTCTCCCTCATAGTTGTTCAGAATGTTCTCAATGACGTGTCTTGCCGGAATATTGAGCGCGCAGTTCTGGTCGTAGTGTATGTCACGGCCCCATTTCGCAGCCTCGGCCAGATGGTATGCATACTCTTTCTGCTGCAGTGTAAGCTCTTCCCAGCCGGGAATCTGGTAACGCATTACCTTGATGTCGGCAAACTGGTCAAGGGTGTACTTGAAATCGTCTTTCTTCTCTCCGCATCCGGCTACTATAGCCAACAGTGAGGCAGTTGTCATAATTCTGAGAATCTTTTTCATATAGTTGTTGATATTTACTTGCTTACTTAGCGCAAAGTTACTCCTCATTTATCATAGGTGCAAAGCAGATTCTTATTATTTTTGTGGGTAATATTGTATAATACGCCTACAAATGAGAAAATCGCTGAGTACTATATTGGCTGCCATCGTTCTGGCAGGTTGCGCCACTGGCGACGGAAGGCTTGTTGAGGTCAGGATAAGCGGTGAGTATGCCCATAAGGTTGACTCAGTTCTCAAGTTAATGACTCTTGACGAGAAGATAGGCCAGATGAACCAATACACCTGCGATTTTCTTGTAACTGGTCCTGCCACCAAGGACGAGACCAAGGTAGAGCAGATCCGTCAGGGTATGGTGGGCTCAATGCTTAATGTGATTGGCGCAGACGAGACGCGCAGGATGCAGGAGTTCGCTATGGAGTCACGCCTGCGTATTCCACTGCTGTTCGGTCTGGATGTGATTCACGGTGAGCGCACTGTATATCCATTGCCGCTGGCCGAGGCTGCCAGCTTTGACCTGGACCTTATCAGACGCACTGCTGCAGGTGCCGCCAGGGAGGCTGCCGCCGAAGGTATTCACTGGACCTTTGCTCCAATGGTTGATATAGCCCGCGATGCCCGCTGGGGCCGTGTGATGGAGGGTGCCGGCGAGGACACCTGGTGGGGCTCGCGTATTGCCGGGGCCCGTGTCCGTGGCTTTCAGGGTGATGATCTGTCAAGCACTGAGACTGTTCTGGCCTGCATTAAGCATTTCGCGGCATACGGAGCCGGTATCGCCGGTAAGGACTACAATACGGTTGACATGTCGGATGTCACTCTGCACGAGGTGTATCTGCCGCCATACAAGGCAGGCGCCATGGCAGGCGCAGCCACCTTTATGAACAGCTTCAACGACATCAACGGCATTCCGGCAACTGCCGATGAATATATCCAGCGTGCCTTGCTGAAAGACGAGTGGGGCTTTCAGGGCTTCACCGTATCAGACTGGGGCTCTATTGCAGAGATTGTGAATCACCGTTATGTTGAGGACCTGAAGGGTGCCGCCAGGGTAGCGGTTCTGGCCGGAAGCGATATGGATATGGAGGGCCGCGCCTACATCGAGGGCCTGAGGGAGCTTGTTGAGGAGGGCGCTGTGCCGATGGAGTACATTGACGATGCCGTCCGCCGCATACTTCTAAAGAAATTCGAGCTGGGTCTGTTCGATGACCCGTTCCGCTACTGCGACAATGAGCGTGAGGCTGCAACCATACTCTCTCCTGAGCTGAGGGCTCTGAGCCGTGAGGCCGGAAAGAAGAGCATAGTTCTTTTAAAGAACAATAATGTACTGCCATTGCCGGCCAACCCGGGCACAATAGCGCTGATAGGCGGTCTGGCAGACTCAAAGGCCGATATGGCCGGTTTCTGGGCCAGTCAGGGCAATGTGGATGCAATGGTTACGGTGCGCCAGGGCCTGCAGGCAAGATATCCTGACTCAAAGATACTCTATGCCCAAGGCTATGACTTTGAGAGCGGCATCAAGACCCATCAGGGCGAGCATCTGGCACAGCCTGCCAATCCCGCTCTGATAACTGCAGCCAAGGCTGCGGCATCCAAGGCCGATGTGGTGATTGTGGCAGTTGGCGAGCGTGGTGACTGGAGCGGCGAGGCCAAATCAAGGGCTGACATCAGTGTTCCTGCCGACCATCAGCTTCTTGTTCAGGAACTCAGGAAGACAGGCAAGCCTGTAATAGTGCTGCTTATGTGCGGCCGTCCTGTAACATTCGGCGAAATGGAGCCGTCGGCCGATGCCATCGTGCTTACCTGGTGGCTTGGAACTGAGGCCGGCAATGCCATAGCCGACGTGCTTTCCGGAGACTACAACCCGTCGGGCAAGCTGCCAATGACCTTCCCTGCCGTGACAGGCCAGTGTCCTATCTATTATAATTTCAAGAGCACAGGGCGTCCTGAGAATCCAAGCTGGCAATACTGTACCTCATACACCGATATTGACTATGCCCCTGCCTATCCGTTCGGTTACGGACTCAGCTACACCACTTTCAATGTAGGCGCTCCTGTGCTTGAGAAGAGTGAGTACGCTATGGATGAGATCATAAAGGCCGTGGTACACGTCTCAAATACCGGTAAGACTGCCGGAAAGCAGACTGTGCAGCTGTATGTTCGTGATGAGGTGGCCTCTATGACACGCCCAGTAAAGGAGCTTCGCGGCATTGCGCAGGTAGAGCTTAATCCCGGCCAGAGCGCAGACGTTGAGTTCACGCTAAGCAAGGAGGACCTTGGCTTCTACAACCAGAAGCTGGAGTTCATCACCGAGCCCGGAGAGTTCACCCTTATGGCCGGCGGCGACTCACGCGATGTAAAGGAGACAAAATTCAAATTAAGATAACACATTATACAACAATGGATAGCAAGATTGAGATGAATCCGAGTCTGCTTGTCAGATTCCTGCAGAAACCGGCAGCTGAGTTTACACGTGCCGACATAGTACGTTACTGCCGCGAGAACAATGTTGAGTTCCTGAACTTCCACTATTGCGGTTGGGACGGTAAGTTGAAGACCTTAGGTTTCGTAATCAACAGCCTTGAGCATCTGGAGAACATCCTTCAGGCAGGTGAGCGTGTTGATGGCAGCAGCCTGTTCCCGTTCATTGAGGCAGGCAAGAGCGACCTGTACGTCATTCCTCGTTACAAGACCGCATTCGTCAATCCGTTCAGCGATGTTCCTACGGTAGATGTTCTCTGCAGTTTCTTCGATCGCGACGGAAATCCGTTCGAGAGCAGCCCTCAGTACATCCTTCACAAGGCTCACGCTGAGTTCCAGAAGGTGACCGGCCTCAAGATGGAGACTATGGGCGAGCTTGAGTATTATGTTATTGCCGATGCCGAGGAACTTTATCAGACACCAGACCAGAAGGGCTATCACGAGAGCGCTCCGTTCAATAAGTTCTATGACCTTCGTATTGAGGCAATGAGGCTTATTGCTCAGTGCGGCGGCCTTATCAAATACGGTCACAGCGAGGTTGGCAACTTCACGCAGGATGGCAAGATTTACGAGCAGAACGAGATTGAGTTCCTGCCAACAGATATAGAGGATGCCGCAGACCAGCTGGTAGTGGCAAAGTGGGTTATGCGTCAGCTGGCTTATCAGTATGGCGTTACACTGACCTTCGCTCCTAAAATCACGGTGGGCAAGGCAGGCTCAGGTATGCACGTGCACTGCAAGTTCACAAAAGACGGCCAGACCGCAACAGTCCGCAACGGTGAGCTGACGGACGAGGCCAAGAAGGCAATAGCAGGCTTTATGGCCGCCGGCACCTCACTGCCGGCATTCGGTAATCCGCATCCACTGTCATTTATGCGTCTTGTGCCGCATCAGGAGGCTCCTACATCACTCTGCTGGTCATTCTCAAACCGCAGCGCCCTGGTGCGCGTGCCGTTAGGCTGGCTCAAGCAGATGGATATGGCCGCCAAGTGCAATCCTCAGGAGAAGGAGGATGCCAAGGACTTCAGCAGCAAGCAGACATTCGAGTGGAGAGCCTCAGACGGCTTTGCCGATATGTATCTGCTGATGGCTGCCCTGTGCTGTGCCGCCCGTCACGGATTCGAGATTCCGAATGGTCTGGAGATAGCGGAGAAGACTTTTGTAGGATTGGGCGTGAATATTCACGATGCCGGCAACAAGGCTCTGCAGGAATCGCTTGAGCAGTTGCCCGGATGTTGCGTCGAGGCCGCTCAGGAGCTTGCCAAGGATCGTGAGATCTACACATCACGCGGTGTATTCTCCGATGGAATAGTTGACTACTTCATCAAATACCTCACCGATTTCCACGATGAGAGACTTCGCAGCCAGCTTGACAACGCCAGCCTGCTGAAGTTTGTTGAGGAGAATATTAACAAGGGCTGATGAATCACAGGGGACAGGTCCCTTGATTCACACTAAATTGCCAACGCGAACAGCGGTATATGTCTGAAACCGCCGTTCGCGTTGCTCACTTCCCTTCCCACCGCTTCGCGGCGGTGTAGCGTTTAGGTGTTACTGTGCTTTCTTGGACTGGAGGTAGGCTTTGAAGAACTTGCCCTGGGTGGTTGGGGTGAAGTTCCAGTCGCTTATCAGCATCGGAGCCCAAGAGGTGTCGAAGCACCAGACTGTGAATGATATGCCCTTCTGCTCAAAATACCTGGTGATGCGCTCGCCATACTCAGGGGTTGACATCACAGGGATGTGGGCACCCGGCTCGTTCTCCAGACAGAAACCTATCTCGGTGCATATCACCGGATATGTATCGGCCACATAACCGAAATCCTTCTCCCACTGCTCTTCCCAAGGCTGGTCGCGCTTCATAGGGTACGGATGAGCTACGTATGCCACTCCCTCGCGTGCTATCGGAGCGTTGGCCACCGGTGTCAGATCGTATGCCCAATTGAAGCCGGCGCAGAGGCATAGAGCGTTCGGGTTGATGGCGCGAATGGTGTCTATTATCTCCTCCTGCAGCGCTTTCCACTCATTCCAGTTGCAGTTGCCCACGTTCGGCGCGGTTACCGTAGGCTCATTGAAAAGCTCGTACAGAGCCACCTGCGGCTCATCCTTGTAACGCTGTGCCACAGTTCTCCAGAAACGGAAAGTCTCCTCCTTGGTGGTATTGTACATAGGCGATGTATATTTCTCATCCTTCAGGTTGCCTATGGAATGCCAGTCCATAATTACGTACATACCATATTTCCTGGCCCACTCAATGCCCTGGTCCATCTGTGCGAATGTGGCATCCCATCCCATGGAGCGCAGGTTTGACGGGTGAACGGCAAAACGCACCACGTTGGCTCCCCAGTCTGCCGCCTGTGCAAAGTAATTCTCGTTCCACTGGTTCTCACGTACCAGCTTTACAGGGTCGGAATAGCACAGTCCGCGCAGTATCAGCTCGTTTCCCTGCGGGTCAATGAATTTGTTTCCCTCAATTGTAACCCAGGCAGCCTTGCCTGAGCAACTGGCCATAAGCGCCACGGCCATAATGGATAGTAATTTTCTAATCATAGTGACTGGTTGTATTAAAAGTTATATTTGAAACTTGTGGAATGACACCCACATCTTTCTATTCTGTTATATGCTGCTGCAAATCATATGGTTGATTTGCCATATAGAAATTAGACTAATAAATTTGTAAATATCTGAGTAAGCATCTCACAAAGTTACAAAAAGCAAAAAGCAAATATGTCAAATGGCAAAAGAATTGTCCTTACTGTAAGAGATTTGTATTGTAGAGTGTCAAAAAACTATCCAATGGAATAGAGTCTGCAGTACTGAAACAAATTCATCGAACTCACGTTAAATTAAAATTAAAATGAAGCAGTACATTGAAACTATATATTCCTTATCGAGAGTAATAATAGCGTGTGCAGAAGCGAGTACTTGCTGTTAAACCGGGTTGACCGGTCAAACAGCGTGCGCTCACTCATGTTGAGGCCGGATATCATGTCCATCATACTGTTCATTGCTTTTGAGGCGTCATTATTTTTGAAGAATGCGCTTATCTCTGAAAGAAAGTTTGTACCTTTGGTCTTCAGCATAGGGTTGGTAGCTATAAGTTTGGTCATTTTGAAGTTACTCATTTTTCTGCTAACAACAGAAAAATCCTATGCTTTTTTGTAGGCCCGTTTTTACGAAAAAACCAACTTGCGAAACTTAAATAAATAATATAAATCCTTAATTCCGCAACATTTTTCGTAAAAGATTGTCAAACGGCCTGATAAACAAAGGCTTATCAGGCCTTGACAATGTCAGAAATTTCACCTAACTTAGTGATTGCAAAACAAAATAAGGTTGTTATCACTGACATGGCA
>JAZLLE010000015.1:0-50824 GCA_045597985.1 Bacteroidaceae bacterium
GATTTCGGTCTGTATCACCTTTCTTTTAACCTTAAATTGACACACTGAAGGATTTGACACATTATGACCTCAACATATCAAGTAAGTCCGAACGTGATATCTGGGAATCTAGATTCTGTATCTGGTCTATCATTGCCCGAAATGGTTTCATCACCTCAGATATCTTCGTTCCTCTCTTATGGAAGCTTCGCATCTTAGCCTCAACCTTTTCTAAGTCATAGTCACAATCCTTTAACACCAGCATAGTGATGTATTCCTTCTTGTCGCTTAGGTCTGGTTCATTAGGATTCTGAGTAACGGCTACCTCAACAAAGTCTGATATCGGTGTTGAGGTTGAGGCGAGCACTGACCTCAACTTCGTATTTGTGATTCCCAAGGACTCCCGTATCTGTTTCTTGGAATTAAGATTCATCTCGAATCGGCATACGCCATCGAACACGCCCTCAAGATGGTTATCCGCTACAAATTTTCTATTATCGGCATTGGACATTTCTCTGCCCTTATCATATATGGTCATACGTTTCTTGCATTTTCTTGAATTCACATTCTTCTCCAGAACGAGGTTATTGTTTCTTGCCAATCGGCAAATGAATGAGTTGTAATTGCTGATGTGGCTTCTTATGAATGATGTCAGTTTTGGAATATCATCACATCTTATATCCTTGGTGACATCGCACTTCGTTACTTCCGCATCCATCATTGACTCAACATCAATTTCACAGAATCCCATCGCATTGATGTTTTCAAAACACTGGATAATGGTTTCCTCTGATATCAACTTGGGGTAATCTGCTCCGAGGATTTTGCCCGTAAACTCTACAACGGCTTCTCGTCCTTCATAGTCTATCTTGATGGAAAGCGAATACGGCTTCTCTTGATGGAATCTCATTGATGATACCTCATTGCCGATTACGTTTTTCTCAAATGCTGATTCATCAACTATTCTGATTGCACTGATATCCGCTACAAGCATCAACTTATCAAATTTATTCACTCTACGTTTTCATTTCTCTGCATTATTTTTGCCTTCATCTTCCCCTTGATAAGTGGGGCATTTATACTATTTGACCATTGGTGACTGAAGGCGTTTCACCAGACGGACGATGTGGTACGGATTGCCAGTATTTCGTTAATGACTGGCTTATGTGTTGCTTGTGGGCTTCGCTTTTCTGTCTGTTTTTATTGGATTGGCTTATTCGCTCTTTAACTTCATCGTCTAATTCCCGATATTGCCTTTTGTGATTCTGACTCATAGTATTTTCCTTTTACAATAAATATCATAAGAATGGCAAAAATCGTAAGAATGGTAAATTTTTTTTTTCGTAAACTATGATTGCATCTATCACAAGACACTGATATAGCCTATATCAAACTTACCAATTTCAATAAAAACAAAGTGTAGTTACAGTACAAAAACAGCCCACTCCAACCACGTCTGACCACATTACGAGTACTTTTCAAGATTAGTTTTATGGTCTAAATATGAACTTCTCTAACGTACACTTTACACTGATGCAATTCTCTTGTTCGTACCAATTGATAAACTCAAAGACCTTCTTTAGACCATTGATAAAAGTTCGATAATCTTTAACGATATCGTACTTATAAAAAAACTCCGGCTCTTTCTGCCGGAGTTTTTTGCATATTGCATCAATGCCGTGTTACAACTTTACCTCAATGCTCTTCAGGTCTTTGTCAAGCGATGAGCCGCCGTAGAGAATCTGGTAGCGGCCTGGCTTGAGTGCAAGACCGTCGGTTGCCTCATCATAGAAGTAGAATGTCTCTTTGTTCAAGGCAATCTTTACAGTCTGCTGCTTGCCGCTTGGAATATTCACGCGGGCGAAACCGCAGAGTGACTTGATCGGCGCGTCGGGATTGTCCAACGATTTTACATATACCTCTACAACCTCGTCACCGTCAACGGAGCCTGTGTTCTTTACAGGAACTGTCAGTGTCATTGACTCGGGCTTGCCTGATACCTTGCCCTTGCCGTACTTGAAGGTGGTGTAGCTGAGTCCGTAGCCGAATGCGTACAGTGGCTCGCCCTTGAAGTAGCGGTATGTCCTGCCTTCCATACTGTAATCCTTGTAGTCGGGAAGCTGGTCGGTGGATGCGTAGAATGTTACAGGCAGACGGCCGGCCGGATTGTAATCGCCGAACAGGACATCGGCAACGGCCTTGCCGCAGGCCTGACCGCCGTACCACGCCTGAATCATCGCGTCGTACTTGCTCTCAACATTGCCAAGTCCTATGGCGCTGCCCGATACGTTGACCAGAACAACCGGCTTGCCGGTAGCGTCAAGCTCATTGAGCAGGTTCTGCTGAATCTCTGGCAGCTCAATTGTGGTGCGGTCGTGTCCCTCACCCTCGATGTCGGATGATATACCGCTTACCATTACTATCACATCGGCCTTTGACACCTTGTCAAGAACAGGTGCGAAGTCAACCGGACCACGGCTGTAGATATCAAATGAGAATGATGCCGATCTTGCCTCCGGCTGTGACAGGTTAATTGAGATATTGTAGGTCTTGCCCTTCTCCACTGCGAATTTGGTAGCAGCGCCACGGCCGCCTCCAAAGCCGCCGAAACCACCTCCGAAGCCTCCGAAACCGCCACGGCCACCGGCTGCCTGTGAGATTGTGTCACCGTTTATCATGAAAGCGTACTTACCGCTTCCACGTACCGAATAGAACATATCGCCCGTATAGTCTGCGGTGAAGGTGCCGGTGTAGCGGGCGCTGAAGCCGGTCAGGTTAAGGCCATACTCCCAGGCGCAATCCTCGTGAGCCAGGGCTGGTGATGTGGTGTTCAGGTCAACCTTGTCGTTGTAGTCTGCCTTGACTGCCACATTGCCGCTGAAGTCAGTGTTGTTGTAGTATTCCGCGTGCAGGCCCTTGCCTCCGTTAATCTCAGATACGTAATGCTTGGTGATGAAAGGCTCGTTCAGGTCGCAGCCTTTCTCATATATGATGTTGGCATCAGGAGCAGCCTGACGGATGGCCTCCAGAATGGTCTGCTTGTTGGCCTTTGACGGGTATCCGTTGTAGTTGCCGAGAATGACACGTGAGTCATCGGCATTCGGACCAACTACAGCGATGGTTATGTTCTTCTTCTGCAGAGGCAGCAGGTTGTCGTTGTTCTTGAGCAGGACGATGGCCTCGTGTGCGGCCTTGTTGGCAAGTGCCGTGTGCTCTGGGCTGCTAAGGTCATCAAGACCAAGGTTTGCCCAAGGCAGATCCTCGGCAGGGTCGAACATGCCAAGCTGGAAGCGGGCCAGCAGTACGCGACGCAGGTTGACGTCGATGTCCGCCTCTGATATGAGTCCCTTCTCAATGGCGCTGGTGAGTGAGCGGAAGTTGGTGCCGCACTCAATGTCTGTTCCCGAGAGAACCGCATCCACCGATGCTGATGCCGCATCGCTGTGCGTGCCGTGCTGGTTCTTGTTGAAGAAGTCAGAGATGGCGCCGCAGTCGGTCACAACCAGACCCTTGTAGCCCCACTTCTCACGAAGGATGTCGGAGAGCAGGAAATTGCTTGCACAGCACGGCTCGTCGTCATAACGGTGATACGCGCACATAACCTCCTGCACGTTGCCCTCCTGCACCAATGACTTGAATGCAGGCAGATAAGTCTCCCAAAGGTCACGGCCCTCTGCGGTCACGTTGATTGAGTGACGGACTGCCTCAGGTCCGCTGTGTACGGCATAGTGCTTGGCGCAGGAGTGAAGCTTGAAGTACTTCTTGTCGTTGCCCTGCATACCCTTTACGGTCTGTGTTCCCATAACCGCATTCAGGTACGGGTCCTCGCCCGGAGTCTCCTGACCGCGTCCCCAGCGCGGGTCACGGAAAATGTTCACGTTCGGGCACCAGAATGAGAGTCCCTGATGCCAGATGCTGCCGTTTGGCTGCTTCACGCCCAATTGATGATGGTCTGTGGTGTTCCATACGGCACGGGCCTCGTCAGAGACAGCCGTATAAATCTCATACTGCTGGTCGGCATCGAATGTGGCGCCAAGGGCTATTACCTGCGGAAAAACCGTCACGTCGTCATAGCAAATACCGTGGCAGGCCTCGTTCCACCAGTTATATGCCGGAATGTCCAGACGGTCAACCGATACGGAGCCATTCATCATCAGGCCTACCTTCTCCTCAGGCGAGAGCAGCGAGATAAGGTTGTCAACTCTCTCGTCAAACGAGAGCTTAGGGTCCTGGAACGGATACTCGTACTGGTCTTTCGCTGAGGCCAGAATTGTGCCTACGGCAAGGAGGCATACGGGCAATAAAAGCTTTTTCATTTGAAAAATGTTTGATTTTGAAGTCAAAGGTACGAAAACAATCAGAATATTCAAGTCTCGCAAGTTCCAGATTACTGTCTTTCAAGGGTCATCAGGGCGAGACTTTGGTCAGAATACAGGTCAGGACCGGCTCTTTTTATTGGGGTTCGATGGAAACCAGCCTCTCTCCACCCGTCTCTCCTGTTCAAATAGCTCAAGAATTGACCAGAAGCAACTGAATGCGACAACTCCCAATATTGCGGATAAGACACCTTTTGAAAGAAGTGATGCGATGCAGAAACCAATCCCTGCCAGAGCGAACAGCCACCAGCACCTCTTTCCCCAATAATACTCAGCCTTTATCACTATCGGGTGAAACACCCCTATTATCATAAAGGCCGATACACCAAGTATTATTCCTGACCAACTCATAAATACAGATTACCGGTGTAAAGTTAGCACATTTTTACAATACTATCCCCAAAAGGATTCGGTCTGGAAGTTATATCCTTATAAAGTCAGTCAACTTGTATGTGTGGCCGTCGCATATAGAGTCGGCGAGTCACAGGCTGAGTCATAGGCGTATATTGTCCCGATGGCTAAACGTTTGTTATTCTGATATTCAACCTCTTTCTCCTCTAAACAGTATCTGCGTGGCTGCTTTCCGATTGTGGAATCATAACGGATAACCGTCGAGCCACAAACAGTATAGTTACAACACTGTCATTTCAATGCCTTATAGGTCCAGAAAGGCGTCAGCACAATCACTGGCTCACCGGCGGCGGGACGGCATATAACCGCCAGACAAAGAATCAGGAAATAGTACTCCGCCACGGCCAGCCACAAGACCCTATTTCAGTTGCGGTTTCAGGTGGAACAGCACAAGAACAGGATTCTCGCATGATTCTGCTTTCTTGTAGAATTCCTTTAGTCTGTTGCGGCCGGGATTGTCAGACGTGTCATCCTCAAAGTCATCGGCGCGCGATCCGAGCCACTCCGGGTGGACCATATGCACTATGGTATTATCATAGTATCCTAAAATCATTGATGGTGGCAGAAGCTCTTCTTCCTCAAAAATCTTATCGGGATATTTGTAAAGCCTGCAGGACGATTTTTCGAAGATATACGCAGAGCCATAATATATAATGAGCAGATGATATTTCAAATCCGAGCACCCGATAAGCAGCCTCTCCTCATACGGTCCGGACATATCACTGTTATACGCATTGTATTTGATTTTGTCCGGCACGTCTTTGATAAAGCTCAGATTTGCCACACAAACGGTATCGCCGGTAAGGCCGTCAAGACGGTAAATGTGATTGTCGTATGGGCGCATCAGCCATATCTCATCGCCATACGATACGGTATTGTACACGTGGTCTCTGCCTCGCAGGTATGTCCCTACATATCCGTTTCCGGTGAAAGGAATGGTGACGGTGCTGTCAGGGTGCAGAAGGACGAACTGGTCCGAAGGCTCTGTATCAAGCATGTTTGACACAAGGAGAGTGCCGTCCGACATACAGGATATATATGAGATTCGTCTCATCAGCCCCGCAAAGTCCTCTCTCAGTCTCTCTTTCCTCAGGAAATTGCCGGAATAGTCGTAATGCTTGAGTGTGGCCGGATAGTCCATTATCAGCACCTCATTGCGCTCACTGTCCAGTGCCTAGCACGTCGGCATTGAATACTCATATCCCGCGCCTCCCTGACGGCCTATGTCGTTCAGATACTGGCCTGAGCTGTCAAAAGCCGTAATTCTTACTTTAGCATCAGTTCTGGAGAACCAAAGCAGAAAGAATATTCCGTCATCGTATTTTACATCTACAATCTCGCCTCCGATTATGGGCTCATCATCGCCATCCTTAAGGAACAGAGGCTCCCAACTCTCAACCGGCCATTCCTCCAGCGTCAGGATGTCATCCTTTGTTATCTGTATAGGGCCCTCTTCGGCAGGATCGCCACAGGAGCAGAGTGTCAGCAATGACACAATTGCGGGTAGACCAAGTATAGATACCAGCGGTTTTCTCATATTCCGGATCTCATTTTACGACAGATTCGTCCTCTGACCCGATAGGGTTGGTGGTCGTGGTCTTCTGGATGTTGATGTCGCCACCGTTTACCTTGATGTCGTACCTGACACTATGAATGGAATCGGGCTTATGAATCATTCCGGAGTCATCAAGATACCAGTCGTCATCGTCAGTGAAGTTATGCTCCTCAAGCCACATCTGTAATTCCTGTACGTTCTCATCGTCAAAATTGTGCTCCTCAAGCCACTCCTGCAGCTCGGGCCAGTCATCTGAGTCGAAGTTGTGCTCATCCAGCCACTCTTTCAGCTGAAGGAAATCCTTGAAGATGTTGCCTGATATGGAGAGCGGCAATTCGTCCGGGGCCATCTTCTCAATCTTCTTTATAGCCCTGCGGCCCGAGAAGTACGATGCCGGAACCATTCCTATAAGCAGCAGCGCCCAGAGTGCCAGCAAGCAGAGCCCCGGTCTCCACTTTGGAGTGGTGATGTCGAATATAAGTATTATGCCACCGTATATCAGAAGCAGTGACGGTATGATGAATACCAACGCCCAGAGTATCTGGATAAACGGGTTGAAGAACATTCTGGTGAATGGTGTAATAGAGAGAAGGGATGTCAGCAAATCCATTCCCGGCAGCCAGTCAAACATACCCAGAGTCATATTGGTGGCAAATATCACTCCTCCGAACACAACAAGCTTTGTGGCCAGTCCGGACAATCCGATAAGCAGAATAAGTATGCCGAAGCCTACAGCCAGACAGCCTCGTCCCTGCTTTTGGGCAGGGTAGTTGTCAATGCGCCCGTGCTCACGCTCATAGCGGTAGCGGTTGATGTCGTCCACCGAGCCGCTCTCACCACGCATTTCCCAGCGCCTCTTTACCGTATCTGCCTTAGGAATGCAGAACCATAGGACTATGTATAGCAGAACAGGTATGAAAAACCAAGGGTCATTTCCCAGGTACTCCGTGGAGATCATCAGGCCGATTGTAGTGAAGGCGAACAGCAGTCTGAACCAGATAGGGTCGCTGCCCATCCATTGGCCAATTCCGCCGCACACACCGCCAAGTTTTTTGTTTAGCGGGTCTCGGTAGAGTCTCCTGCGCGTTTTCCCGTTCCCTGCATCATAACGGGTCTCCTCCTTGTTATAATCAGCATTACCTTCCGGAGCCGGCTGATATGCTCCGTCATCGGCCTTTGGCTCAGATGTGCCGGCATCGTCAGTCTCGGGATAACCCAGTATGTCAATGATTGCGCGGATGTCTGCCTCGGTGGCCACACCATTGCTGCCGCAACGCTCATACAGAAGCTCTGCCATACGGGCCTCTACGGAATCCATAATCTCTGCTCCGTCGGCCTGCCTCAGATAGTGTCTCTCAAGAGTAGCGATATACTCCTTGATTGTGCCGTAAGCCTTCTCGTCCAATGCGAAGGCATAGTGTCCTATGCTTATTTTCTCAGTTCTTTCCATTTCTCAGTATTTCTATAGAACCTGTTATCTCATTCCAAACACTCTGCATATCCTCAAGCTGTTGCCTGCCCTTGTCGGTTATGGCGTAGTATTTTCGTGGAGGGCCCTGAGTGGATTCCTCCCAGCGGTATGTGAGCAGCTCCTGATTCTTCTGCCTGATGAGCAGCGGATAAAGAGTGCCCTCAACTATGGTCATTCCCGCATCCCTCAACTTATCCAGAATAGTGGATGCGTATGCCTCTTCCTGGCTGAGCACAAGCAGTATGCAGTACTCAATGAGTCCCTTGCGCATCTGCTGGCGTATGCTTTCTGTCATATTCTCCATATTATTCCTTGTATGTATAGTCAATAAAACTTACGCATATTCTCTGCTGTGGGTGGTATTCCCCTCATAAGGCATTTCTCGGCCGGCGTCGAGGCCTTTGGAATGACAATGCACATAATCAGATAGAGAATAGGTACAATAAGGCTTCCTCCTATCAGTATTACGAAGCGTGCAAGAAATCCGAAAGGAAGAACCGCAAGTACCATAAGTATTCTGAATACGGCTTTGTCGCAGCCAAAGTAGTGTCCCAGACCAGAGCATACTCCGCCGATTACGTGGTCATCAGGATCACGGAACAGTTTCCTTTCTGCCGGCTCCTGTATCCCGCGCCTTTCCTCGTTATAGCTGCGTTCCCGCTCTTCCGTTCTGTCCTCATTCGCATAATTCCCGTTGCCTTGCCCTGAGGTCTGCCTGGATGGCTCAGGGCTGCCGTCCGGCATTCCAAGCTGTGAGGTAACCTCATTGATGCATTTCAGGCTTACTGACATAGCCGGATTCTGCATACGTGCGGCCAGTAGTTCCGCAATGCGTGTCTCTATGTCACTCATAATCTCATTCGCCTGAGCCTCGTCAGAGGTGTCACCGGTCTTGGTGAGCACCTCCTTGAAGTTCCTCAAATACTGGTTCATTCTCTCGTACGCATCCTCCTCAATGCAGAAGCTGCGACCTCCGATACCAACATTGATGACTCTCTTCATTGTTCTTAAAAGTAATTTCCACTGCAAAGATATATAGTTTATTTAGTACCTTGTATCGCAAAGTACTATATTTAACAAATATTGGCAGCGTACACGCTATGATTATAGTGGCAGGTACTATTTGAATGCCTGCTTCAGAAAGTAGATGTAATCCTCTTTCCAGTATGGCCAGTCGTGCCCGCCGGGAGTGATTATGAATTCGTGCTGATACTCCTGTCTGGTAAGATAGCGGTGGTAGTTCTTCATATGGGGCAGGAAAAAGTCACGCTTACCTATCATAATAAGGTATAGATCGGGAGGGCAGGCGAATTGCGTCTGCAGTTTGTCTTTTAGTCCTTTGTAGAATTTGTTGTAGGCACTGTGCCTCTGCATTATCTTGTGCATCGGCGAGAACATACCTATGTAGCCGAACTTGTCTGGCGCATTTGCCGAGATGTACAATGACTGAAGACCGCCTATGGATAACCCTCCTATGGCTCTGTGCCGTTTGTCTGGTATTGTGCGGAAATGGTTGTCGGTGAATGCCACCACATCGTTCAGGAAAGCGGTCTCAACCGTGCCGTCAATCTCAAACAGAGATTCCAATGCGCTCTTGCGTCGGGACAGGTCCATATCGGCGTCGGTGTCGTACTGATTCACATTAGGCATCACGATGATGGCAGGCTCTGCCAGACCGCCCGTCACAAGACTGTCTGTTATGTGCAGGATGTCGCCTTTCAGAATCCACGATGTCTCGTATCCTCGTGCTCCGTGAAGCATATAGACAACAGGATACCGTTTGCCGCTCTCACCGTATCCCTCCGGAAGATACACAATCATACGTCTTGTGCGGGGTCCCGGAACGGATGTGCTGTATTGCATCTCTTTGAGAGTGCCTTTGGGAGAATACCCTGACGCGGCCTCCTCCGCGTTGCCTGCATAATATGACGGCTGCCTCTGTGGCGACAATACAGCGCACGATGTAAGTGCGAGACAGAGCAGAAGAATGTAAGAAATTCTCTTGACTTCCATATCGCCGCAAAGTTACTCATTATACCCCTAAGGGCAAAATAAAAAGACCGGGTAGGAAAAACTCCCATCCGGTCTCTATCATATAGGCTACCCTCAGCCAACGGCCAAAAGCCAACGGCCAGCCTCTAACAGCCAAAAGCCATTTACATCATTCCGTCCATTCCTCCCATGCCAGGAGCCATGGCAGGAGCGGCCTTCTCCTCCTTCTTCTCAACTATGACGCACTCGGTGGTCAGGAACATACCTGCTATTGACGCAGCGTTCTCAAGTGCAACACGTGTAACCTTGGCAGGGTCAATGACACCAGCCTTCTTCAGGTCCTCGTATGTGTCCATACGGGCGTTGTAACCGAAGTCACCCTTGCCCTCGGCAACCTTCTGCACAACAACGGCACCCTCCTTGCCTGCGTTGAATACAATCTGACGCAGAGGCTCCTCGATGGCGCGGCGTACAATCTGAATACCGGTCTGCTCGTCGGCATTGTCGCCCTTCAGCTTCTCAAGAGGCTTGATGGCACGGATGTAGGCTACACCGCCACCTGCCACAACACCCTCCTCAATAGCTGCGCGGGTAGCGCAGAGAGCATCGTCAACACGGTCTTTCTTCTCCTTCATCTCAACCTCAGAAGGTGCGCCAACGTGGATTACTGCCACACCGCCTGCCAATTTGGCAAGACGCTCCTGCAGCTTCTCCTTGTCGTAGTCTGATGTGGTGGTCTTGATCTGAGACTTGATCTGAGCTGTACGGG
Source organism: Bacteroidaceae bacterium (assembly GCA_045597985.1). GTDB lineage: Bacteria > Bacteroidota > Bacteroidia > Bacteroidales > Bacteroidaceae > Colenecus. The sequence continues at coordinate 10,554 of JAZLLE010000015.1, forward strand.
CATCAATCTTATCCTTATCGCCCTTGCCGTTTACAATGGTGGTGTTGTCCTTGGTGATGGTAATCTTCTCGGCCTGACCAAGCATCTCCATTGTAGCCTGCTCCAGCTTAACACCACGCTCCTCGCTGATTACAAAGCCTCCGGTCAGGATGGCGATATCCTCAAGCATCTCCTTGCGGCGGTCGCCAAAGCCAGGTGCCTTTACAGCGCAGATCTTCAGACCTGAGCGCAGACGGTTCACTACCAGAGTGGTGAGAGCCTCGCTGTCAACATCCTCGGCAATGATGAGCAGAGGACGGCCAGTCTGAACTGCCGGCTCCAGAATAGGAAGCAGGTCCTTCAGGTTGCTTATCTTCTTGTCGTGAATAAGGATGAGCGGACTCTCCATAACGCAGCTCATCTTCTCGGTATCGGTTACGAAGTATGATGACAGATAGCCACGGTCAAACTGCATACCCTCAACAACATCGATATATGTCTCGCGGCCCTTGGCCTCCTCAATGGTAATGACGCCATCCTTTGAGACTTTCTTCATAGCCTCTGCTATGTGCTTGCCAATCTCTGAGTCGTTGTTTGCCGAGATGGTGGCAACCTGCTCAATCTTGTTGAAGTCGTTGCCTACGGTCTCTGACTGCTTCTTGATGCTCTCAACAACAGTAGCCACAGCCTTGTCGATACCGCGCTTCAGATCCATCGGGTTAGCGCCTGCGGTAACATTCTTCAGACCCTCGGTTACGATGCTCTGTGCCAGAACGGTAGCTGTTGTGGTACCGTCGCCCGCATCCTCACCGGTCTTTGATGCTACAGACTTTACAAGCTGTGCGCCTGTGTTCTTGAACGGGTCGGCCAGCTCAACCTCCTTGGCTACGGTAACACCGTCCTTGGTAATCTGAGGAGCACCGAACTTCTTCTCAATGATGACATTGCGGCCCTTCGGTCCAAGTGTCACCTTAACTGCGTTTGCCAACTCATCGACACCCTGCTTCAGAAGGTCGCGGGCGTCCATATTGAACATAATATCCTTTGCCATAATGCTATCGTTTTACTTATCCTAAGATTGCAAGAACATCACTCTGACGCATAATCAGATACTTGGTACCCTCAAGCTCAATCTCCGTGCCTGCGTATTTTCCGTAAAGAACGGTGTCACCCTTCTTCAAAATCATCTTCTCGTCTTTTGTGCCCTCTCCGGCTGCGATTACCTCGCCCTTCAGGGGCTTCTCCTTTGCGGTATCAGGAATTATGATGCCGCCGATGGTCTTCTCCTCGGCTGTTGCCGGAAGAATCAGAACTCTGTCTGCCAATGGTTTGATATTCATAATATATATTTTAATTGGTTTGTAGTCATCTTTGCTGTCACACCCACTTATATACCAAAACCGTGCCAAAGCCTGAAAAGGCAAGCCGGTCTGCCTGTTTTTCAGAAAAGTGACATCTTGTCACTCTACATATCCAGCTGTATTGTCGTTAAGAAACTGGTTAAGCTCATCGGGAGTGATATCCACCTGATACTTTCCGTCCTTGAATACCGATATGCCTCCGGTCTCCTCCGACACTACAACCACGGTCGCATCGCATACCTGCGATATTCCCAATGCTGCTCTGTGACGCAGACCGAACTGCTTCGGTATGTTCTCCTGATGCGATACCGGCAGTATGCAGGCCGCAGACTCAATACGGCCATTGTTTATGACCATAGCGCCGTCGTGCAGCGGGCTGTTCTTGAAGAATATGTTCTCAATAAGCTGCTGGTTGATGTCGGCATTTACTATCTCTCCAACCTGGACGAACTCCTTGAGCTGGTCGTTATTCTGGATTACTACTAAGGCACCGGTCTTATGGTCGCTCATATTGGAGCAGGCCTTGACCACCGGCTGCCAGAACGACGTGTCCTTCTGACGGTTCTTGCGCTTGAAGAGCCAGCGGAAAAACTTTCCGGTACGGGTACGGGTGCCCAGATCGCGCAGGAAACGGCGTATGTCATCGGCAAACAGCACAATAAGAGCCAGAACGCCCACATCCACCAATTTGTCAAGTATGGCGCCGAGCAGCTGCATTCCAAGCACCTGCGATACAATCATCCACATAAAGATGAAAATCAGAATGCCGATGAACATATTCAATGAGCCGGTGCGCCTCATCATTTTATAAAGGTAGAATAACAGAAGGGCCACGCAGATGACATCTGCCAGGTCCTTTATGCCAAAGTTAGAGAAGTATTCCATTATATGCTTTCTTTATATTTCTCAAAAATCCGTGCCGCCTGTACCGCTGCCCTCACATCGTGTACCCTAAGCCATTCCGCGCCGCCTGCCATAGCCAGCGTGTTCAGTGCGGTGGTGGCCTCCAATGCATCCTCAGGAGTGATGCCGAGCAGTCTGTATGCCATTGACTTTCTGGATACGCCAGCCATTACGGGCAGTCCGAACTGCTCCAGGATATCCAGATGCGCCAGTATCTGATAGTTCTGCCGTAAGTCCTTGCCGAAACCGAAGCCAGGGTCCAGAATGACATTCCTTGCTCCCGCGCTTTTAAGCTGTTCCAGCTTGTCCTTAAAGAATAAGCACATCTCCTGAAGTACATCGCCATTTACAGCCTTGCTGTACGTAAGTATATATCCTGCGCCAAGCTCTGCCACAGTGCGGAACATCTCCACGGTACCGCCCGACACATCGTTTATTACCGATACACCCCAGCGTCTGACGCACTCCGATGCCACCTCTGGCCTGAAAGTATCAACAGACAGTGGAGTACACCCGCAGATACTTGCAATGGCAGGAATCCCGTATTCCAGCCTTCGCATCTCCTCCGTTGCGGAGACGGGCTCGCTGCCGGGTCTTGTGGAGCAGGCGCCAATGTCAAGCATAGATGCACCCTCGTCAATCTGGCGGAGTGCAGTCTTCTGCAACATAGACGGCTCCTGATTCCTGGCTCCTGAGTAGAAGGAGTCGGGGGTCAGGTTTATTATACCTGCTATCCGTATGTGCCTCTCCGCAGCCATCTTATAGCAAACCTGTTATTTTTGTCAGGCCTATGCTGTTGGAGCCTTTGATGAGTATTGTCCTGCCTTCCGGTTTGTCTGATGCCAGCCATTCGCCCAAAGCATCCACATTCTCAAAAAGCCGCCATCCGTCAGGCTTCCCCTCATTCAGTGCCGATGACATCTCTGATCCAACCAGACACACCTCTTCATATCCTTTCTCAATAATGAAATCCAGAATACGCTTATGCTCTGCCGCGCTGTGCTCTCCAAGCTCACGCATATCACCAAGTATAAGCATCTTATGCTCTGCCGATATCATTCCGAAATTCTCCAGGGCCGCCATCATACTGGTAGGGTTGGCGTTGTAGGCATCAACCACCAGACGGTTCTTGCCGGTATCTGTTATCTGTGAGCGGTTGTTGCGTGGGGTATATTCCTCAAGTGCCTCGCAAATCAGTTCCTCCGGCACGCCGAACCTGCATCCCACCGCAACTGCCGTCAATGCGTTGTCGGCATTGTAGCTGCCTGTCATTCTCATCTGAACGGTATGTCTCTGTCCGGATTCCTTGCTCCACCATATTCTAAGCATAGGGTCGCAATCAACAACTCCGCCGCTCACATAGCCACCAGCGGTCTGGCCATATCCTATGTATCTCATACCTTTGGCCATCTCGGTCAGGTGGACATTCCCTAAGTTCAGGAATATCTCTCCATCCTTTGCGCGCAGATAATCATACAACTCACCCTTGGTCTTCCTCACACCCTCAAAAGAGCCAAACCCAAGCAGATGTGCCATACCTACATTTGTAATGAGGCCAAAGTCCGGGTCGCAGACATTGACCAGCTCGTCAATGTCGCCGGGATGGCTGGCGCCCATCTCAATAACGGCCAGCTGATGCTCAGGTCTCATCTGAAGCACGGTCAGAGGCACTCCTATGGAGTTGTTCAGATTCCCTTGTGTGGCAAGTACGCTGAACGATTTGGAGAGGACTGCGGTTACAAGTTCCTTTGTAGTGGTCTTGCCGTTTGTGCCAGTGATGCCTATTACAGGAATGCCGAACCTCCTGCGGTGTGTCAGAGCCAGTTCCTGCAATGCCTTGAGTACATCCGGAACAGCAATTATGCGGCTGTCCGAGAACCCATCCCTGTCAGGCTCATCGGTAACAGCATAGATGCAACCCTTCTCAAGAGTCTGAAGAATATAGTCGTTGCCGTTGAAACGCTCACCTTTCAGCGCCATGAACATAAGTCCTGGCGCACAGTTCCTGGAATCTGTGGTAATACCATCGCTTTCCAGAAAACATCTGTACAATTCCTCAATATTCATAAATGCGAAATTAACAATAATATTTGTAATAGGCTCAGAAAGGATACCCTATTGCAAAATTGAACCTAAGTCCGTCTTTCCAGATGCTTGGAATATTGAAGTAACCGGGTTTGCCGGTATCGTAAGGAGCGTGCAATGCCATGCCAAGGTCGAATCTGAGAACCAGTGTCTGGTAAACGAATCTAAGTCCGAATCCTGTTCCCAATGCAGTCTGCCGCAACAGGTTACCAAGTATGAGCTTGTTCTCAAAATCGGGTGCCATTCCACTCTGGATTCTGTATTCGTGTATCAGGTCCCTATACTCCTCCATAACTTCCGCATCAATTGCCGGTTGGAAATCCCATACATTGCCTGCGTCAAGAAAGACCGCGCCTTCAAAGTATTTGAAAAGCGGGAAACGGTATTCCGCGTTTGCCTCAAGCCTGATATCACCGCCATGGTACAGGTAATACTCCTTGTCCGGGTCTATGAAATGAAAATCTCCTGAGCCTAATGTGCGGGGTGCGAATGCGCGTATGCTGTTTACACCGCCGGAATAGAACATCTCAGAAGTGGGCACATAGCCAGGAGTGTTGCCATAGCCGTAGATTGCTCCAGCTAAGACTCTTGTTGCCAGACTTGTGCGCTCTGTCAGACGGTATAGGTTGCGCAGCTCTATATTCGCCTTCACAAACTGGTAGTAATTGTTGAAAATGAATTTTTTGCCCTGCTCGTCAAGTCTTTTCCCGAAGATGGCCTGAACACAGCTTATTATGTTGCCGGATTCCTTGATTGTGGCATCGAGCCGTGTTGATACCATTCTTGAGCGGTCTGATGAATTGTCGTAGGTCAGGCGGTACTGCATGGCCGGAACATACTCATCGCTCAGAAGCGTTCTCAACAATGCATTTTCCGATGTCTTTTCCAAATAGCTGATGTCGTAGTCCGATGTCCTGACAAGTGACAGGGAGAAGGGCGAGAATGCGTGGGAAAGGTATCTTGAACTCTTGAATTGATAGCTGACATTTGCGGTTATCTTATTAATACGATACCCGTGGGCTATGTTCTCGTGCATGAATCCGATACTGAAATTTGTGGAGGCAGGGTATGTGTCGCTGGTGGCCCACGGTATGAGAAGATGCGGAAAAGTCAGCGAGATATCTCCACCTATATTGTATGTGTCAGCCTCATATCTTTTTCCCACATTGCTCCCGGGATTAAAGTAGTAGGCTCCGCGTAATCTGGCAGACAGTGTGGCGTTGGTTCCAAACATGTTGTCGCGCGAGACTGTGGCTATGATATCCGGCCCTGTCTGGGAATTGCTGCGATGCGATACATTCCCCTCAAATGTGAAATCGAGAGTGTGGCTCACATTGCCTGTCTGCTGATTCCATCTTTTACTGGTGAGTACGCCGATGCCGTCTTTCTGAAGCTCACCGTCTATCACATTCTCGTAGTCGTTTTTATGGAACAGGCTCAGATATGTCCTGCCACCCTCTCTCATAAGCCATTGAAGCGATATGTCATCAATGAACGAGCCTACACCTGATGATTTGTTTATCTCCTTGTTGTCAGAGACCCTGCCTCCTACAGTAATCCTCAATCTGTCCGCAAAGAAACTCTTTGAAAGTTTCAGCGAGTAGTCTGTTCCCGTCATACCGTTGGCTCGGGTGTTCTCGCCTATACCAAGGTCAACATCTACTATGTTTCCTACATTGTTTGTAGTCATTGCATTCAGTCTGGACTGAAGGATACTGGTCAGAGCGTAGCTGGAGCTCTCCACGGCCTCGTTATTCTCCGATACATACATACCTGTAGCCAGTAGTGCGGCGGCTATGCGGCTGCGCTCCTCCTGCGAGAATGACGCCAGCTCATTTTGGATAATGTTATCCTGTGGGGCCTCTATTATGAAATCCAGTGCAAGATTATCTATAGTATCGCTTACTTTCAGACCAACAATGAAATCCACGTTCCTGGAATGGTTGTCATCGGACTTTACCGTAGCTTTTGCGGGTTGTGTGGCCGTGATGTTGAGGAACGGCTTTGCGATATCTCCGTTGAACTCCACATAGCTGCCTTTGTTAATCTGGAATGGTCTGAGAGGGTAGTAGGGCAGCGAGTATCTCACTTCTCCGTCAGTTACGGTTAACCGTCCTGTCATATCAATGTCTTTTCCTGCGCCCATACTCAACGTCAGCTCTCCCTCCGCGCTTGCCCTGGCACTGTTTTTCTGGTCAATCATATATGTCATGTCGGTTGACGGCAGTACATTTATTATGCTGAATACGGAGTAATCATCCAGTCCTCCGCTCACCTTTGCGGTTATGTCGGCTGCCAGGTTCCCGTAGAATGGGACACTGTCATTTTTCTGGAACAGCGAGGGCTTGAATCCCTTCCCGTCCAGATTAAGAGCCATCTGCATTCTGTCAAGATCAATGCTTCCGTTCAGAAGAGCCATCGTTCCCTCCACGCCGTATATTCTGAAATCATTGAATCCAAGTATGGTATTATCCAACATGATGGTATCATTCCCAAGGCTCAGGTCAATATCATACGGAAGGTATTGCATTCTGACGTCCCGTGGCATTATCTTTCCTGCAAGCTCAATGTTGTCCATCGTGCCCTGTGCGTACATCCTTGCACCTGCCGTGCCATCAATGCTGATGTCCTGCGTGTCAATGAATTGTGATACCAGACTGAGTGGCAACTCTCCAATGTCCGCAGTAGCGCTCAACTCCGGTGCCGTCAGGTCCAGCGGCTCCAATGTCAGCAGAATCTGCCTGTCGCCAAACTTGTAGTCTCCATATTCAAGGTCCTTGATGTCCATCACACCGTCTGCGGTAAGGATAGTCTTATCAAGATGCAAATCTGTTGTCAGAGTGGCATCGCCACGTATGCCTGCCACGCCCGCTACTCCTTCTGTCACGTTTGAGCGTATCCTGATGTGCGCGTCAGACTCATTATCTGCCAGAGCGGCGGTCAGGTTGGCTGTGAAGGCAGGCAGGCCATGCCGGGCATCACAAACCGCATCTGCGCTACATCTAATAATCTCGCGGTCCTGCCATACTCTCAGGTTGGTCTCTGTAATAGACAGCGTATCTTTGCTAAGACCATCAATCCACAGGTTTGCCCGTATGCCTTGCTCGTTGGAAGTGATGATTTCCGCATTAACATCATCAAAGTCAATTCCGTATTTCCCGATAGCGTCCTTGAATGGATTCTCAGATCCGATTCTCAAGGCCAGACTCATATCAGGAAAGAAACTGTTCAATGTATCAATGTCAAACTGTACGGAATCAAATTGCAGGGCCAGTGCAGACGCAAGTCTGGAGAGCTTTTCAGGAAGCTCCAGCAGATGAGTGGAGGCCACCATTGTGGCGTTGAAATCCGGTCCGCTGATTGTGGCAGCGGCGCTGTCGCTCTCTGTCGCCGCATTTACGGTTATGTCCATAGCCCTTATTGTGTCGGAGCCTGATCTCAGGAATAGCCTGTCAACATCGGCATAAATACTGAAGTCCGGCCTGGAGGTGTCCCACTCGGTCAGGCTGAAGTCACTTGCTCCGTCAACCGCTATGCCAAGAGCATTGTCAAAGTATTGTACCGCAGTCTCTATGCTGCCGGTGATAATCTTGTCGCGGAGCCTTGCGGTCAATCTCGTTTCCGGCTCAATACTTACCGCATCGTAACTGCACTTGCCTAATATGCCGTCAACGCTTATTTCCGTCTTCTTTGAGAACGGGTCAATGCCTGTTCCCTTTGCGTGTATCTTGCCGTTTATCTCGCATTCTTTGTCAAGGCTCACAAACTCTGCCGGTCTCAGTCCGTCCACATTAAGTACGGCATCATATCTCTGAGCGGGAATCTCATAATCTCCCTCAACCGATACGTACGTCTTGTTTACGATTGCGGTAGTGGTCGTGCTGATGTTCAATGTACCCAGGTCGATATCCGTCCTGGTGGCGAGCTGTGCCGATATCCCCAGCAGGCTCTCTGACGCCTCAAGGCGAAGCGTAGGTACAACGATTGCCGATGAGTCAATTAGCGCATTGGCCGAAAGACTGCTTATGGTGATGCTCTCGCTGCTTACGCCGGCCTGACTGTCTCTGATTGTCAGCTCGCTAACCTCATATCGCTGGTCAGATACACAGGCTGAGCCTTTTATCTCCGCAGTACCGATATGCGCGTCAACGCTACACGATGGCAACACCGCCCTTACATTGCTCAGCATCAGCTGGCTCACATCAAAACGCATATATGGAAGGACAGTGCTTGTGGTATCCTTCTCTAAGTTATCCTCGATATCTATCCCCAAGTCTGTGTTCACCAGATGCACCAGACTTAGCCTGGAGTAGATAGAGTCTTTGGTGAACAGGCAGGAGTCGCTTGCCAGATACAGCTCGCCTATATCACCGCTTATTCTTACAGCCTCAATAAGAGTATCGGTGTTGACCCGTACGTCACGCAGGCGGAATGCCTCAATTCCTATGTCGCCTCTGCCCAGCATAGCCATATCGGGAATAAGCAGAAGCTCGTGAGCGGAGAGCAACGTATCCGGACTGTCCGTCATTGCCAGAATGTCGTCAATCCTTAATTCCAGCGGAGGCTTTATGCCAATGTGCCCGATGCTGATCTCCATACCCGCAAGGTCAGACAGGTATGCGGTAGCCTTGTCTATGGCTTTCTGCTGTATGGCTGGTATGTTTATCAGGACAATAAGTGCTGCAAGAAGTATTATTGGAATGAGAACGACGCAAAGTGCGATACGCCACAACCATCCCAAAAAAGTCTTCTTCCGCCTAGTCCTGCCCATTTCTTAGCCTTATAAGCTTTCTTTTTGCAAATATAAATAATCTGAGTCTGCTTTTTGTGTAACTTTGCTCAATAAAACAGGAAACTACTATAAGTAATATGAAGAAAACGCTGTTAGCAATCACGCTCTTCTCTCTTTGCGCGTGCGTAATGGCCCAGAGCCAGAAAGTGTCAATATTGGGTGACTCCTATTCCACATTCAAGGGCAAGATTCCTGAAGGATACGCCGTATTCTATCCGTTGCAGGGGAACGATGTGCAGAGCGTTGAGGAGACCTGGTGGAGTCAGCTCATAAGCGAGTGCGGCTATCAGTTGGAGATGAATAACTCGTACTCCGGCTCTACCATATGCAATACAGGCTATAACCGTCAGGACTACTCAGACCGTGCGTTCGTATCAAGAATGAATGAGCTGGGCAATCCCGATATACTGTTCATCTTTGGCGGAACAAACGATGCCTGGGCAAACTCTCCCATAGGCGAGTACAAGTACCGTGGAATTGAGAAAAAAGACCTGTACTCTTTCCGTCCTGCAATGGCGTATCTGCTGGACGGCCTGAAAAGCCTCTATCCCGATACAAAGATTTACTTTCTGCTAAACACAGAGCTGAAGGAAGAGATAAATGAGTCTGTTAAGACCATCTGCGAGCATTACAGTGTTCCCGTGATAGTGCTGCACGATATTGACAAGCAGATAAGCCATCCATCCAAGGCTGGCATGACATCCATTGCCACACAAATCAAGGAGTTTGTCTCAAAAGAGTGATATGATAGCGCTTGCAATTCTCGCATCCGGTAACGGCACGAATGCCGAGGCCATCCTGAAGGCTGTCCGTGACGGACGTCTTGACGCCGATATCCGTGTTGTTCTGACCAACAAGCCTGAGTCGGGTGTGATAGAGCGTGCCCGCAGATGGAATGTCCCGGTTGAGATAATCCCTTCCAAGGGCCATAAGGTACGTGCCGAATATGACCAGCTGGTTGTTGATGCCCTGCGGCGTTACAATGTCGATACCATAGCCCTTGCCGGCTGGATGAGAATCCTGAGCCAGGTCTTCCTGGACGCGTTCCCCGGGCGCATCATCAATCTGCATCCCGCGGTATTGCCAAGTTTCAAAGGTGGCACCGGCATAGAGGACGCATACGCGTATGGCGTCAGGATATCCGGCTGCTCGGTGCATCTGGTCTGTCCGGAGCTTGACGGAGGGCCGTTGATCATTCAGGCGGCAGTACCGGTCCGTGGCACGCTCGATGAGTTTGAGGCGCAGGTGCATCGTATGGAGCATCGCATATTGCCTCAGGCATTGCAATGGTTCAGCGAGGGCAGGATCTCTGTTGATGGCCGCACGGTGATTATCAGTGAGGCTGAATGTAAAGTCAGAAAAACCGATTATATAGAAGGGTGTCTTGTATCGCCCGCACTGGAGGAGAGGATTTGAGAAATGAGCGATGATGTAAAGCATGTGAGGATGAGCGCATATGACTATCCGCTTCCCGATGAGCGGATAGCCAAGTTCCCGTTGGCGCAGAGAGACAGCTCCAAATTGCTGGAATATAACCACGGCCAGATATCAGAGAAAGTCTTTACAGACCTTCCAGGTCTTTTGCCGCAAGGCGCCCTTTTGGTGTTCAACAACACCAAGGTTATTCAGGCGCGCCTGCATTTCCGCAAGGAGGACAATGCCCAGAACCGTGGCGCGTTGATAGAGATTTTCCTGCTTGAGCCGGCGGAACCGTCAGACTATCAGGTGAATTTCGCTGCCAAGGGTGGCTGTGCCTGGTATTGCCTTGTCGGAAATCTGAAACGTTGGAAATCGGGCCTTCTCTGCAAAGAGGTTGAGGTAGGCGGGCGCACTGTAATGCTCAGCGCTGAGCGTGGTGAGGTTCACGGTACGGGTTATCGCATAGATTTTACCTGGAATGACCAGACCGTCACTTTCGCCGAACTCCTTGAGGCCGTTGGCGAGATACCCATACCACCATACCTGAACCGTGAGTCGCAAGAGAGCGACAAGACTACATATCAGACTGTCTATTCCAAGATAAAAGGCTCGGTAGCCGCACCTACCGCAGGTCTTCATTTCACAGACAGAGTACTTGCGGATATTGATGCCCACGGCATAGAGCGCGAGGAGCTGACCCTGCACGTAGGAGCAGGAACATTCCGTCCTGTCAAAAGTGAGGAGATAGCCGGTCACGAGATGCATACAGAGTTCATAGCCGTGCGCCGCCACACAATAGAGCGTATCATAGCCCACGGCGGCCATGCCATTGCCGTTGGCACCACCTCGGTGCGTACGTTGGAGAGTCTGTACTACATAGGTGTGTATCTCTCCACACACCCCGATGCTACCGAGGAGGAGATGCACGTACCTCAATGGGCTCCATACGACTGTGACGAGAGCCTCGATACCGTCAGCTCATTGCGTATAATCCTTGATTATCTGGATCGTCACGGGCTTGATGTACTCAAGACCAGCACTCAGATTATAATTATCCCAGGGTACGAGTACCACATAGTGCGGATGATGGTCACCAATTTCCATCAGCCCCAGAGCACGCTGCTGCTTTTGGTGTCGGCTTTTGTAAATGGCGATTGGCGCGCTATCTATGATTTCGCTCTTGCGCACGATTTCCGTTTCCTCAGCTACGGAGACAGTTCGTTGCTGATTCCCTGAATCAGCAACGAACTTCGTTCCTCCTTTTAGTTTGGCTTCCGTCAAACGGGGCTCCCTTTGGTCGCGCTGATGCTCTGCGTCGTTTATTATAAAAGGTCACTCTCGCGATAGGTAAATGTAGTGGTCCCTATGGTGAATGATGACTGGTGATAGAGTCTGATGGTCTCTCCTTCCTTTAACTCTCTCTTCTTGTCCAACAGCACACCCTTCTCCAAAGTATGCAGGTAGCAGTGTGAATTGCGCAATGATATCTCCGCCTGTATGGGAGCCACGTCACCACGTAGATCCCAGGAGAGTGTAATATCGCAATCAACAGATCTGCCTATCTTGACGGAATTCTCAGGGTTGACTCTGAACCATTTGTAGATAGCTATGTCCGTGGTTTTAAGGCATCCTTCTGCATGTAGCACATATTTGTGTGACTGTGGTTCTATGCCTGCGATTGTAAGCGCAAAAAGAACAGCATATATGACGTAACTGAAAACTATAAGAATTCGATAGTCTTGCATAACGTTATGCAGCACATACGGCCACGTGAATACAACTATCGAGGCAATCAGTAGAAATGGATAGCGCTTTTTTACAGGAATTGTGGCATTGCTGTGAATAGTAAGGCATAACGCCAGTCCGAAAGTGTATAAAATCCAAAATACGAATTCCACAGAATCTTCAATATAAACATTTTGTAACGTAAGCGCTATTATTTGATAAACACTGAATAAAGCCGCTGAAAGCCCTGCGGCGATACAGGTCCTGATGATTATGCTGAAAACTTTTTTTCTCCAATTAGTACCTCTCTCAACTAAAAAACTTAATAGAAATACCAAAGGAACTCCAATGCTGAATGCATAATAGGTCAAAGTAGTGGCATACGTGTTCAGTGCCCCAACTATTTGGGCGTAATCAGGATCTGCCTCATCAAGCAAATTTGAATTTACTATGAATCTTTGAGCTAAAGTCGGGAAGTATGAATCCCCGAAGAAATAAAAAATGAACCATCCAATCATAGAGGCTGACATCGCCAAAACCAGCCATTGAGTGTAATACGGGGCGTTACGGGGGTCAAGAAGGTTTGTATGATTGAAATAGTGGGAGCCGTGCTTGCAATGGGGGCCATACTCCGGACAGTGGTAATCATTCTCGTCCCAGCACTCCTTGTGCATTGTATGGGCACATTTAGACACTATAAGCTCTCCATCCTTGAACGGTGCCTTGCAAAGGTAACAACTATCTGAAACCTCAATTCCATTCACGCACATATTCGGTCCGCGATATTCGGCTACATTCTTTTTTAGGAAGATGTGATATTTTATGCCCGGTACAATGAACTGGAATAACAGATATATGATAAGAAGCAGTGAGAGAAGAATAAGTTCTCCCCTTATCGTAATAATCCTGTTGTTGATGCCATTGATAACAATAGGAAAAAACTCATTTCCTATATTGAATGCGATAGAGCCTCTATGTGTTGTAGAATCATTCTTATCGAGTATTTCAATGTTCATCACTCTGTTAATACCCTGATACGAGCTGCCGTCTTGATTGGTAACCTGAAGTTGAATGTCTTCTCTGGCAAGATTGTATCGTTGTTCTATTGTCGAGCAACATTCATCCCAGTTGAAATGCTCCTGATACAGGCCACCGGTTTTTGAGCAAAGTGCTATGATAGTCTTATTGTCATATCCGGATAAGACATCTTCCTGATTCTCCTGTTGAAATGATACATAAAAGAAGAACCCTTCACAAGTAATCTGGCTGGACAACTCATCCAACTTTCTCTGCGTCTCAAAATGATTCGGGTCAAACGGTTCATATTGCCCCCATGCATTTCCGTCAGACAAAACAACCAACGACTTGACTCTGGAATTGCTCAAAGGACCTCGATTCTCATTCAGCTCCGAGAATTTTTCGTAAATACCATTGTACAAGTACTTGTCTCCGTTGCCGCCATCCTCCACAAAACGATTGTCAAGTATGAAGTTTGTCAGCATTTCAGTTTTGGTTATTTCTCCTCCTGAACGGAGAAAGGACACAAACAAATTGTCGTGAGGAACAGTGCGCCATATCTGGATAACCGCGTTTTTCTCTTGATCTATCAGTGATTGTGAGAGAGTTAAGTCTACTATTACCAGCACTTTCATTCCTATTGAGTCAAAACGCTCTGCGGTAAGATTTACCACATTGGTGATGCTCTTTGCGCTGAAATGCTTGTGATTCAATAAATTGCTTTCGCTGACTCTGATGTTGCGACCGTCAGGCCTGATTTCCGCTTTCCCTAATTTGTTTTCTTTAGCTTGGATAAGAATATCCGCCGTCTTGTAATCAGGAGAGAATGTCATTCTTTTAATTACCAGATTCTCCTTATTCTCAGACAACTCATTAGAGCAAGACATTGAGAAGATGCCTGCTGCCAGAATTGATATAAGAACTGTAAAGATGTGAGATATACGGGCCATATTGCTTCGGGAATATTATAATTTATATAGATGGTATGTTATTGTCATTCTGATGAAGAATCTCCTCCATTTTCTTTGCGGACTCCTTCGCTGTTTTCAATGTCTTGATATAGTTGCTGATGAAGACTCCGAACATTAGTATTATCGATACTGCTGCCAGACTTAACACATAATCTTTTATTCTGGCAATAAAAGGCTTGAACTCCAACTGCTGGATCTTTGACGAGTAATTCTGTATTTCAATGAATCTTGATTGCAGGTATGCCATCCTGCTATTAAGCATAGGGTTGACCTCAGCGGCCTCTTTGGCAGCCTGATAAGCGTTTTGCAAATCTACAAAATCCAGCTGCTCCTTAGCCTTGAGTTTGTCTAGCGCCGGCACACTTTGCTTGACTAAAGAGAGTTTGACGGCTTTTTCCTTGAGACTCTGGTATTTTTCTACACTTTCAGTAATCAGTTTCTCTGACTTTACAAAAATGGCAGTCTTTTCAATTCTGTCCTTGCGCGTGCCGATGGAATCCAATGTGGCGTTTCTGGCCTGCTCATAGTCTTCCGCACGCTCCAGAAGTTTCTCATCGGATGTAATTATGTCAGCGTTCTGCAGATAGAACTCGTTCCATTGTGCGTCTAGTACATTGACGGACCGGTTGACGTTTTTTAACTGGTCAGACTTAAGACTGTTGAGATGTGTTCCTAAAGATACCATATCCTCTATGTACCTTTCTATCCTGGTGTTAAGCTCCATTTTTGATAGGGAGGGATATCCTCTTTGCCCCATTGATATAGCCGGAAAGAGGAATAAAGATACAGTTATCCAGAAAAACCGTTTCATTTGCACGTTCTTAAGAAATGTTCTCTCGCTTGATTGAAGATATTCATCGCACGGTAGTCACCGTCGGTCATCAGCCGATGTCCGATAACCATAGCGTAAGCCTCGTCTATTATTTTCCTGCATTGTTGTATGATGCTTAGCCTATTGGATTTGCTGGTCTCCAGCTGCCACTGGGCAGTGAGCTCATCCAACTGGCGGGCACGAAACAGGAGGCCTTCCGCGTCAATGCGCTCGTTCTCCGTTCCGAAACCGGTAATCAGCTCACTTCTGATATTATCAGACAGAGTGAATCGCATTTGTAGCAATGAGTCAACGCATATGTTGTACGAAGCCTGCGCCTCAGCCAGTTCCGGGCAGTTGGTGACGGTGTTGTCCCTCATATGTCTCATCAGTAGCGAGTTCCGCATATCATTGAAGTTCTCCAGTTCCTCAATGCTCCTTATCTCACCATTGTTGAAGGCTGCCATCAGATTGTCAATGTCGTGTGATGCCTGACGATGTCTTTCATTTAAAGCCACCACAGCGTCCTCCTCTCCCTTGCACGGATTCCTTACAATTCTGATGTTGTACTCCGCATGAAGGTCCTGATATAAGGAGATGAGATATTTGTTCCATTGTCGCGGCGCGGAGCCTTTGCGGTCAAGCATAAAGATATCTCTAAGTCTTATGGAGACATCCTGTATGGAAGTACTTATTCTGAAAGTCTGGGCAATGCTGTCCTCCGGTAGGGACAGAGTCGATTGAATCGGCTCCATATTGTTGTATTCCATCCAGACGCGGAAACTGTGAGTGTGTGCGCCAGGACGTAACTCCCGCTTCACGTCCTTTGACATCCTGAATACGCAGGAAGGTTCGAAATCGACCTTGTAGGGCAGACGCTCAGGCCTCAGTCTTCTGAGCCCGCGGAAGACATTGTCATATACCACACCCCTGTGGAATGCGAACAGAATGGAGTTTGTGCTGTTTAAAGAGACACTTAGAGTGTTCTCATACTCGTTGAAGGAGAGTCTAAGACATACATCGTGGTCATCCACCTCAGGTCTCCCCCCTAGCCATTCCACGTAGGGCTCATCACTGGTGAGTGTCACAACCTTCTGCCCATATATGGCAGGGCAGACAAGGCAGGAAGCTAGCATTAACTTTATCAGATTTCTCATAACTCAATCATAATAATTAGAAACCCAGCCGTTAGGCTCTCCCTGACGGATTACCCAGGCGGCAACCTGCTGATCCTCGGGGTAGGGTGGCTCATTCAGAGCGTGATATATCTCATATCTGAGATAATGAGCCACCCTCTCAACGCACCAGGCTATGTCAGTATATGTATCCGGAGTGTTTAGACACACCCTTCCGGCAAATTTCCCGAACCATCTGATGTTCGGATGCCACGGGTGAGGGATGCCACTGCCGTCATTTGCTACTGTAAGGAAACGGTAGGATGGCTGTGAGTCGATGCAGGGGTAGTCAAAGGGAATCTCTATCCGCATAATGAACTCTTCAGCAAATATGGGAGGGTTCTGCACACCTGGGATACCCAGTGAGTCTATATTCTCCACAGCGCAGATACTGTGTATGAGATAACGCACATTATATCCTATGGGCATACCGGATGCATTACGGTCCGTCACCTCCAGACTGATGTCATTGCGTCCGTCAAGGCGACGTTTCAGAACATCGTACTCATATAGCAACCTTCTGTCCTTTCCACTCATAAGACTTATCCCGGGAACGGGTCTGCTATGAGAAATACCTTGTCGCCGCTCTTTATTCCGTAGTCGGCAAGGTACTGGTCTGTCTTGCCAATGCGTGGGCGCATCACGCGTATCTCGTGAATATCCGGATCCTCCTTTCCGAAAAAGTATTCCATCGGTGCTCCGGTGGAGTCGATGGACGGGAAATCAAATATCAGCTTCCCGTCAGCTCCTGTGGCGTGTCTCAGATTATTCATAAGAGTGCTTATCGGTGCCTCCGGATTCGTTACCCTGAACCGGACAGTTTTGTTCTTATAAACAATATTCAAAAAAAACTCCTCCATTTTAGAATTCTCATTTGCATATCTTAATATCGACTATTATCGGATAGATGCTCGCGCTTCTCACTTGCATCATCTTCTCCATCAAAAGCTCTGCCTGAGGTATTATCTCCTCGAAGCTGCGTCTTACGAAAGGGGTATCCTGAATCTCAATGCTTACGGCTATCACATATCCGCTGGCGTTTCCTATTTTGACAGGTGGATCGTCTATCCGGTGCGAAATATTGATGCTTTTCACCATATTCGACATAATGCCGTATCGCGACACCAGCTCCATATAGCAGAATTTCCTGATATCGCTTGGAGTGACTATTCTGTTGCCTGTCTGTATGAAGTACTGAAGCCGTTCCGATGGTACTCCGTTGGAATGGTACTCATCACTTCCCTGGAATGGCACGGCAATCTGCCTGGTGACATCGTTGTCCAAGATGCCGGGAGCGTTGAATATACTCTTCTCATTGAGATAGAGGGCAGATCTGGCACCCTGAGTGGTAAGGTATCTGATACTGACGCTCACACCCTTCTCCTGTCTCGGATTGCTGAGCATCACGTATGTGCCTCTTACATTCTCAACTGGATTCTCGTTGGTTAAGTCCGTCATTTTCCGGAGCAGTCTCTCCAACTCCTCAAGTATAGAACCTCCCTTTTCCATATTGAGTTGCGAGAATGCGTAGTAGTCAGTATGAATCTTGCCAAGCATTGATGAGAGCAGGCGCGTGAGCGATGCCTGGTTGAAACGATCTGCCGCTACCTTGCGTATCAGAATGTCGGTATCGGAAAACAACTGACTCTTGTCTGGCTTCAGAACCTGCATAAGATAGGAGCCGTTCTCTGATGCCCCTGATATACAGGCAATAGGATGCTCAGAATCCAGCGATACCTCTCCGACGTTTATGTTGGTCAGGATTACGGGATTCAAAATAAGCTTGGAGAAGTCAGCGCAGAAATTAGCCGCCACTTCCTGAAATTCCACCACTAGCTTCAGCGATACGACCTCTTCCGGAAGAATATCGGTTGGAGTGTGTTTCCTCACGCAATACATCCTTATGTCGTGATGTGCCAGCATGTCCAGAACAATCATTGATGGGTCGTATATGGTGGTTCCGTTGTAAGACTCGTGCTGAATTGAGAAGCAATCGGAGTATGGCATATCGCTGTATTCCCAAGGGCGTATCAGTGGAATCTCCTTATCTTCCAAATAAATATGGATGTCACGGAATGAGTGGTCTCTTATGGCGAATGCCACGTTTGACAGATCATTGATGGGCTTTTCAAATGACAGCGTCACCTCCCATCTCCTGCCATCCAGACGTACAATTGATTCGGTCTGTACGGAAATCACCTTTGTGCGCAGTATTGGTATAAACTGCAGGGCCCCGTCGTTCAGTGTGAATATGTCGGTTGAGTTAAGTGTCACCTCGCCGACACCTGGCGCCGGCATAGTGCATACTACGGATGAGGCAGGAGTAGCGTGTCCCTCGTTGTAGGGTACAAGCAGTTCTGCGAACTCATCGAGCACTTGTGTCTTAAGTCTCTCAATCTCTCCCTCTGTCAGGTTGGACTGATAAGCCACAGCGGATATCAGCAGTTGGAAGACGGGGTCATCATACAGAGCCTCCAGCTTGTCACTGTGGTTTCCCTGCCTCCAGATTGACATAGCCTCATCCAGAAGCTTCTGCGCTTTTTGTCTTGTATCAAATACCTTTTGGTCCATTAGTTCCAGACTTTTATGGTGGTATCGTATTGGAAATCCTCCTCAGTCTCAA
This sequence comes from Bacteroidaceae bacterium, assembly GCA_045597985.1. GTDB lineage: Bacteria > Bacteroidota > Bacteroidia > Bacteroidales > Bacteroidaceae > Colenecus. The sequence goes on from JAZLLE010000015.1 coordinate 29,415, forward strand.
CGATTACACCCTTTACTGTTACATAAATTACTTTTTCTATGCGCGTATATGTCATAGAAACCGATACATCCTTCAAACGTGTCTCATATGCGGTTATTGTATCGCGCAGCTCTGCCGCGAAAGTGTCAATGTTCCTGGATGAACCGGAAATCTTCTTGCCGAATCTTCCGGTTTGTCCGAATACTACTCCGTTACTTTCGTCAAAGTTTTGAAACTTGAGATTGTTGAGGAGAAATCCAAATCTGCCGTCGCACAGGGCATCACCCAGATGTGTGGTAATCAACAAATGAATGAAGGAGGTTACAGCTCTTTTCGGGTTGGACTCCCTTCCGAGTCCCTCTCTCTCAATTCTTAATGGTAAACTCAGCGACAGCATAATCAGATAAGTGGCATAAAAATATCCTCTTCTTTCGTATCAGGCACAAATAGGGCGTTGTATAGAGCCTGATATAGCGAGCTATACAATATGCCCTGCAGATTGTCTTGGATCTCATCGCTCAGGTCATTATGCAGTTCCGCGCGGAATGTGCCGTCAAGATAATCTTTCAGCAGCTCACTCATTTTCCCGTTGATGTCCTCATTCAGAAGAGTACGAAGGTTGGTAGCTATGCTCTCGCTTAACTCGTCTCTCAGCTGTTGGTGCAGAGTATCGGTAATCTCTTTTTTCAATGCCTCAATGTCAAGTCCGCTATCAGACGGCACAATGGTGTCGAGTATGGTCAGGGCGGAGTCCAGATATCCGATTAACCATTTAATCCACATCTCAACATCATATAAGGACTTTACGGGAATATCCGTAGTTCTCTCCGAGTCTTCGCTATATGGACGGACTATGTATTGCCCGACAATCGTCATCAACTCTGACGTGAGCAGAAGAAGCTCATTCGGAGTGTTCTTATCCGTAATGGAGCGCAGATGAAGGATTATCCTGAACAGATTGTCCTTTCCCATACTTCCAGTCAGGTTCTTATGGGCTTCCAGCCTGGATACCTTGTCAATCAGCAGATTCTTGTAGTCAATGAGCCTTTTGTCGCAGGATAGCAGCAGACAGGGTGGAATGTATTCATTGTCAATTGTGCAGATGCCGTCTGCCACCTGGAATCTGACAATAGGAAATACATCATTCTTTTCAAGTCCGGAGATATCCTGTATTGTGTATGCATACTGCGGACGCTCGTATGTCAGTCCACCGTGCTCAAATTCTATGAGGTTGCCGCTATAGCCTGCGCAGCAATAATGAACGCCATCCGAAAGCTTCGGCATCCGTATGCTGACAGACTCTCTGATATCTATGAGATTGCCAGACGGAAGCAGGGCTATACAATTCAGCGCCGGAATCTCAAAACACCCTTTTGCAAACATGCCATCGGCAGAGAATTCTCTCTCCGGCAGCAAACCGAATCTGTTGCCTACAGATGCTCTGATGCTGATAAGTCTGCGCTGTTCCAGGTTGTTGTCCAGATTGTTCAGGGCATCGATATTGAGCACCGTGCCCGGAATCCATTTTATCTTAGAGTTGATATCCATAATCTATTTGATTTGGTAATTATAGTCCAAAATTCTGGCCGGAATGTCCTCGTCAGCATTCCTACGGTCTCTGATACGAAGCTCAAACACCACATCAAACGGTATGAGCCTGTCTTGAATGAAATGCTTGAGCGGCTCAAGACTCTTGATCTTCTCTTGATACTCAGTGGCAGTAAGGCCAGGTATGATGAGAGTGTATATGGCGTACGGCATCCAGGCCTTGTCCGATTCGTCATCGCTGTACCGGTGACTCAGGTCAAGCTCTACATCGCAGTGCAGCATATCAGAGAGGATCAGCTTGGTAAGATCGGCATTCCCGCGTCTGCTGTGCAGCATGGGCAGAAGCTTGGCAAAGTCGCGGACCATAGGGTCCGGCTCCTTGCTCAGGTCTATGTCATAATAGCTTTTCAGTATGTACTCGGTCTTGTAGGATAGTAATTCTCCAATAGTTTTCTCAAGAAGCAGACTGTGTCTGAACGTGAAAGAGTCAAATGGGGAGAACGCCTCTTTCTGCAGGGTATCTTCCCATTGAAGGTCCTCAAACCGTTCTCTCCTGTCGGTACTACCTGTAAGCTCGTCCTCTCCGTGCAGCATTCCGTTCGGAAGCGTCTTGAGAAATCCGTCGCGTGCGAGTTCCAATTTTCTGGTCTTAGGGTTGAAGGACAGGTAGTCATTGTTGTAATTCCTGTAGAATGTGCCTTTGCAGCTCACATTCCATAGTCTGTTCACATCGTCAGGATAAAGGTATCCTAACAGCATCTCGGCACTTATCTCCTTATTAATCATCTCCTCAGTCTCCAATAATAGTTTTTACCCGCAATGCTCACTTGGAGCACATCTTGCTCCGGGATGCCCAGTTGCCTCAGTGTCAGACCGGAGTAGGGGAAGCTCCTGTCAATAACCCTGTACTCATTCTGGTAGAAATCACCGGTACTTCCTGAACAGAGATTCTCTCTCACAAAATCCGCAACCTTGCGTCCTGGTAGCATAACCTCATATTGCCGGTCGGTTGAGCGTGACACTATGTAATCCACAAAACAATCATCCCTCAGCATCAGTGCCGTGTCGTCGCATGCGTCTGAGGCTGACAACACCTGTTCTACGGTAGCGTCAGATGTCAGGGATGTGCTCACTACCGGAGCCCATCCGCAATGCTCAGGGCAATCCTCGTCAAATGCGGTGAACGATGCGGTTCCGCAATTCACGGAGTCGCCATCATAAAAGAATACCTTGCCGCATATAGAAGGCTCGCCGCAAATCACCTTTATCGCCTCCTGAGCCTGAACTGCGCCGGCGATGGAGGCCGTTATCGATGTGGTAGGGGCCGAGCCAGCCTTCTCCATAGTCTTTATCACATTTGAGCAGGATATTCTGCGCCTGAGTCCTGTCAGGTCATCCTGACTTAGGCCGCAGGCGTAGCAGTTGCTCCCGGGTGCGAATACCCTTACGGTTCCCTCGGTTGTGCTGATACCCCCATCCACCCAGGTCCGGCCCATTCTCATACAGTGGCGGTTTATCATAAACCGCGCCCAACGGCTGTCAACGCAGCTCACCACCACATCCATATCGCGGATTATGCCCAACCCTATATCACAGGCAATATCTCCGTCAATTGTAGTTACGCAGATATCCGGACTCAGCTCCAGGAGCCTTTCCCGTGCCACATCCACTTTGAGCCTGCCCGCATCCTCCCTTCTGAAAAGTACCGAGCGCGACAGGTTCCCATACTCAACTTTGTCGAAATCCACGCAGACAATATGGCCCACACCACAGAGAGCGAGATTCTTCAGCACCTCGTTTCCCAAGGCTCCGCATCCCACAACCATCACTCTGGCATCGCGCAACATATCCTTCCTTAACGTCATTCCATTCTCATCGAGTTGGCGGCTGTCTCATTTACCGCAGCTGCCTTCTCCCTCATACTCTCCAACATGTCCTTATGCTTCTCCTGATACGCCGCGTATGCGTCGTCAATGTCTGCCAGTTTCTGGCCGGCAGTCTCCTCAACAATATCGCTTACAACATTCGTCTTGTCATCGACTGCTTTCTTGTACTCTTCCTGCTCCTCCTTCGTAGCGTTTAACAGATACTTCGCCACCTTGGCTGTCAACACACCCTTCTCTCTCTCTATTCCAAGATTGAAGGCGTCCTTATATGTGCCTACTCCTTTTGTCAGCACTTCGTGGCGAATCTTATCCACCTCTGGCATAGTGAGCTTGAGCAACACTACAATCTCATCGGTGTCGGCGCTTTTGCGTACCGGCATTTTTTCCTGAATGAACTCCGGGTGAGTCTCATTAACGGCATTCATCAGTGCTGTAATACTTGCACCGTTCTTGGGAATGAGAATCAGTGAGAAGTCATCCGGTTTTACAACGTCTGCCGCATCCTCAATCCTTACCACGCTGCCTCCCAGCCTTACGCCCATTGGCATCAGGGTGGCAGGCTCCGACTTGATGCAGAGATTCATCAGGTTGAATACGAACTGAAACCTTTTCTTGTTGATGCGGTTTTCGTAAATCTCCAGTTCCGATGCTATGCTTGGATTCATAAAGATATAATCATTACTTGCCTGTATCCATTGCTGTATTGCCGGGGAATGTTACTGAAATCTGTCCTCCGTATGCGCATTTGCATTTGGCATTGTCAAGAAGTGCCGGAAATCCAGCCACTTTCTCCTTCCCTCCCGGAGACCACGGACCTGCTATGACAGGAATGCAAGGCATAGGTGTCAGCACTCCCATAGCCGCGGCTGTCGCTGACGCTACTGTGGGGTTCGACATCGATTTGCACATTCCAAAAGGCTTAATATTCAGCATTGGAGCAAAATCCATAATATTTGCCATTGGCATCTTTCCGTTCATAGGCCTGAGTCCCACCACGGTAAATGGCGTTGGGGCCATCCCGAAACTGCACTGAAGCAGTGCTCCGTTAGTAACAAATTTTCCCATAATTACTTGGCTTTATTTTCCTCTTGTTTGAGCTTGGCCGACAACTTCGCTGTTGACGGGGCTCCAGGAACAGCTATTCCGTCGTTGATATTGGTTGATTTGAAAGAAGACTTAGCCTCCACATTGTCTATTACAGCCTTTGGAGCCGTGATGTCGGCCTTGAAGGCAGTCTTCCCATTCACTGTAGTCTCTCCGAACAACTGCGTCTTGCTGCCTGATATGGACAGATTGCCACCGTCCAATTGAACAATGGCCTTGCCCTCTCCCTGCTGCACCTCGGTGGTGTTGTCACCGAAGACGGCCGTCTTCTCGGCCGCCAGCTGCAGTTGCTTGGCCTTGTGGTCCTTGTCGCGGCTGCCTGCCAGAACTTTCTCGGCAGTCAGCACAAGCACGCCGCCGGCTGCCATCTTATCGTCTTTCCTGTCATCTTTCTTGACATCAACTGCCTTGACCTCTACCTGCTTGGCGTCAAGTGATATCATACCGGTTGCCTTGCCCTCGGTATCGGTTGCCGATACGCTCACATTCTCCATACGCACGTCAAGCCTGCTTTCTTTTGTGAGCGCTTTTTCCTTCAGCTCCTTATTGCTCAACTCATAATCAACAGCCTCCACGAGTACGTTCTTGGATACGATACGCAAGTCTCCTGCAGCCGTCACATCGCCGCTGTCGCGCTTATCCTTATCCTTGTATTTAATGTCGGACGTGGAAATGTTCACCTTCATGGCATCAAGGTTGATTACTCCATCCTTGAGAAGTAGATCATCGTCGTCTCTTGATTTGGCGGAAATCGATTGGGCTGTTATGCTGACTCCGGCCTCGGGATTAGTCCGTTGTTTGCCGTCGCCGTCTCTTGATGTGAGTGATATTATCTCGCTGTTCAAAGATATGCCGGCACCTGTTGTTTTTTTCGCGAACTCATCCTTCTTGGGCAGGCCTTTCTTCATCTCCTCCAGGCTGGTTATGCAACGGCATGCCTCCGCCAGCTCGGACAGACTGTCTATATAGCCGTGTACAATATCCGATAACGTCACCATAACCTGCCTCAGCTCGTTTGTCTTGTCCTCAAGAAAGCCCTCGTTCGATCTCAGCTCCTCTGCGTCATCATTGATTTTCTCGCAGTCGTCAATTAATTTGGAAAGTTTTTCCCTGGCCTTCTTGAAGGCACTCTTGTACGTGTCAACCTCTTTCTTCCAGTAATTCTTCTGATCCTTGTAGGATGAGATGGCCATATTCACGTTGCTTGCCTTGTTCTCGGCAGAGGCGGAGGCGTCAATTACAATATTGCTTTCAGAGAAGATACTTACGCCCTGACCCGCTGAGTGGGTTTCTACAAATGTTCCTATGTCGCTGCAGCTGTCTATTGATATGGAGCGTCCTTTATTGACAACTTCAGACAACGGACCCACTACATTCTCCTTGCCATCTATTCCCGGATCCACCGCTATGTTTCTGATGCTTCCGGCGCGGCTTACGATGGAGCCTGTGCCTACGCCGGTGCCGGAAGTTCCCTCCAACGATATGCTGTTGGCCCTGACCGTCACCTTTGACCCCACGTTTGCCAGAAGATTGCCGTTCTTGTCCAGGTTTCCTATGACTATCTCCGGTGCTGAGATTATCAGCCTGTTGTCGTCGCGCAGGTAATATCCGCGATGAAAAGTGTCAACGAACTCAGGTGTGACGCTCTGGACCGCGGCCTTGCACTGACGTATCTCATCAAGCCCCTTCTCCACGCTGTCAGCGAGACTTTGGAACGCCTTTTCCCAATCTTCAAATATCTTGCCCATTACAAATACAAAATGTTGGTTATCACTCAGGCTCTCTTTCTCCTTCTTCCACTGGCGGTACATTTACCGCTACCCAAAGGGCACTGTCCTGCAGCTTTTGCTGAATGGCCTGAAACATATTGCCGGTATCCACAGTGTTTTTTTGTAATGCTCCGTCAGCCAGAATCTCGTATGTGGTGTTTCTTTCCTGCGAGAGCAGAATCTTGCCTTTTGCCGTAGGATTCTTCAGATAGAACTCACCGCCATACTTGTTGTGCTTCTCTATCCAGGACTGGTATTCCTTCTTCAGGGCGCCGCTGATGGCACTGCCAAGAGACTCTGTTCCTGCAATGCTGGAAGTACTCTCTCCGGCAACAATATTTGTGACAGCCTCATTCCATTCGTCCGCATTCTTGAAGTCAACAGGCAGAATTTTCAGACCTAGTTTACCTGCGTCACTGCTGTTGTTGATGTAAATGGCGTAGGCCTCGCGCCTTAAAGCCAGCTCGTCCACGTTTAAGTGGCTGATTATATCGTCCTTGATTTTATCAAGTGAGTCTTTGGCTGCATTCTTGACCTGCTTCTCAAACTCACGGGTCAGAAATGTCTTGACGCTACCCGTCCTGTCGTTAAACGTACCCTTGATTGCGTCCTCAACACTTTTGACGGCAGCGATGAAGTCTATTGCTTTTTCCAGAAAACTTATGGCCTTGTTACGAATTCCGGATCTTTGCTCCTCACTCATATAGATATAGTATTCTGTATATTCGTGAAAGAGCTTGTCCATTATGGTTTGCGTTCCCGTGCCTTTCAATGTCTGTAAGGCCATTGAGTAGATATCATTGATGGTTTTTGCGGCTTTGATATTCCTATCTTTCTTAAGTGTCTCGTTCTGAGTGTGGAGAACCCAGCCCGCATAAGTCATATTATTTTGTTTCAATAACAGTTCTCGCTGTGCCATTAAGCCAACGGCATTTTTAATAATATCAAGGTCTTCAGATATATGTTCAATAATGCTGAAACTGGTAACGTTCCCACGGGCAATGTGCTGTGCCCGCTCGTTCTTGGACATAAACCATTTTTCCGGGTCTGTTCCAATTTTGTCGAAGGCGGAGCCTCTGCCGGCCTCCATATGCAGATATCTGTGCGATTTGACTCTCAGGGTTCCCTCCATGGGCGAGAAAATCGCCTCGTGAATAGTTCGGAAAAGCGACAAGTCCAGTTTTTGGGTAATCAATTCTGTCAGCATCTCCTTGGCCACATTGCCCAGCATCTCTCCAGTAGTCTTTCCCTTGTCCTGCAGAGTGGCGAGCGCTGCCAGGCGTTCATTCTTGATGGCAACTCCAGATTCGATTGTGATGTTGTTGGTGGCCTTGATGTCTATGTTCTTGCCCTCTATCTTGATGTCTCCCAGGGGAGCGCTGATGGTTATGCCTGTCAGGGCGCTGATGGTGACTTTGCCGGCCATTGAGTCAATGGTAATCTCTCTTCCCGCGGTATCGCCTTTGATAGTCCACAGACCGAAAGCATCAGTCAGCGACAGTGAGCCGTGGAACAGAGTTGAGAAGTCTCCTATAAAAGGAATTGAGTCAATGCCTTTTGTGAGATCCTTTGTCCACGGAACATATTGCGATATGCTTCCCCAGGCCGGAATCAACTGTGAGAAATATGGGTCAAAAGAGCCGGCCTCAAATTTTATCATCTGGCCGTGTTCTGTACGGATGATTCTCGAGTTGGGCGTGTACAGGTATTTTTCCGGTTTGATGTCGTTGTTGTATAGCGAGCCTACAACATAAGGACGGTCCGGATTACCTCCTATGTAATCCACCATCACCTCATCGCCGGGATTGGGCCTGAATTGAACTCCGCCACTGTTTATGGTCATCAGTGTCGTGTTGCGAATCCAGGGCGATGCCTTCTCGCTCTCTTTCTGCCAGGGATACTTTATGCGCAGGCGTCCCAGAAAACGAGGGTCGTCGGAGTCTGTGACTATTGCTGTCTGCGCGGATATTCTTGGCGGTTCGGGAAATACCTTGCGCGGGGGGATAAATAAATCAAAATTCTTGCTGGAATCATTCTCTGAGAAAATGAATTTCTGTTTTGGCACAATCTCAATGTGTTGCGCGTCTGTCACAATGTCATTGTTATGGGACACGTCGCCCCACACCTTTGTGACAACATACAATGGCCATTTTGACGTATCGGTGTTCTTCTCGGACTCCAGCCTCACGTAGTCTCCAAGGCCGATTTTTGTATCGGTTGATAAAGTCAGTCTGATGACCGTTCCAGCCGATGTCGCCTCGGTCTCTTTGATGGTGGACAAGAAAGATGCCCTGAGATTCTCAAAGCCGTTCACCGATGAGAACTGACTCAGACGTTTGTTGTCCTTTTGCTCATTACTCGTGAAATTGTCGGTATTCTTGGATGCATTGTCAAAGACCCGACTGCTGAAATTCGTGTTTACGTAAAGAGCGTGCATCCCTGTCGTGGCTACGTGATCGGCCATCTTCTTCGTGGCCCTGAGGAAACCACCGGTGGCAAGATACGGTTGGTTATCCTTCCATTTGGAGAAAGCAGGAATCCATCCTGTGATGATCTCTTTCATGAAGGTCCCATACGTTAGTTCCGAACCCAGACCATCAGGCTTGACTCCCTCATCGAACACGTCGAAATACTCATCGAATCCGTCATCGGCATTATAGACCAGCCCGCTGTCTTTTTGCCCGGACGTGTTGCTCTTTTTCTTTTTTTCTTCCTTCTTGCTCTGCAGGTAATGGTCGTAGAACCCGTATGTGGATATCTGGCTTGTGGTGGTGTGCGGATACTCAGTCTCTAAAATATCTCCGGTGTATTCCGCACTTGTCCCCTCGCTCTTCTTGACCCTGTCCTTAAGGCTGACTGCGGCTGTCTCATCCGTGTTGAGCCCGAGGGTCAGCTTACCATTCTCAAAGTACAGGAACTCTCCACACTGACAGGCCAGCCTTGAGACGAATGAGTAGAAATCCTCGTTGTATTGCAGTCTGTAGGGTTGTATCAGCTCGTATGTAGTTGTACCGCTTCCCTTCTTGTATTTCATCAGCTGTAGCCTGTCTGTTCCTTGAAGTGTATCCACAGAGCAGGCCTTGAGCATACCATTACTTCCCAGACTCTTTCCAATGATGTCGGCTCCGAGTTTCTGATTCAGATATGAATGGCTGAACTTGTCAAGTGTGAGCAGCTTGTCACGGCTGAACATAGTGAGCCGTATCTCCATATTCTTCTCGAATACTTGAACAGGTCTTACCTGCATAATGACATAATCCTTGCCTATGACTATGTCATTCTTTTCATAATTTATCCTTTTGTGCCCGTTGGCTGACGATGCTATATCGATGCTTTTCCCTCCAAACCAATCAATGATTTTGTCAGCCAATGCGTGAGAAGTGTAGCCCGCGCTGGTTGCCTTGATGTTTATCACGGCCGTAGCGCGACAAGGCGAGTACAAAGCCTTGTTGTACGTAAGCTTTGTCAGCATGAAAAAGGTATCATGGAAATAGTTTATGCGATCTGCCGCCTGGTCGCGTGATGAGTTCGTTACTGTGAAGTCTTCTGCGTTTGAACCCTTTTGGTATATGCGGAGTTTGTAGTATCTGCTCATTTTGGAATGATTTTCAGGAGTGCAGCATTGATATGGTGCAAACCTCGTTGTTCGTTCCTATATATTTAAGGTCTGTCAGGCTGATCCTGATATGTAGCAGAGTCTGTGGCAACAGAGTGTCAGCCTTGATGTCTGATGTATAATCTTCCTCTATATCTGTGATGTGTCCCCATAATACTATCGCCTTTCCGAATTTCGTAATATTACTGTTTCCCTGAACAGGATTGAAGAGAATTGTGAATGCGCACTCATCATTCTCTATCATACGTTCCAGAAAGTGTCTGACATTATCATCCTCGCCTAATTTGACTGATATTCTGATTGATGCCAGTGAGTGCCCCGCCGCATTGCCTCCGGACATGGAAAGTGAGTAATCCATATCCTGCACTGTAAGCATATTGCTGATAAGCTTGTAACCGTTCTCGCTAAGGTCCTCGAGACACAGTTTGCAGTCAATTACCAGCCCGTCCGTTCTCATAGCTTTCAGAAATTACTATATTATGCATTTATGGTTATGCCTTCGGTCTCAACAGACTGGGCAGTGAACTCAATAGTCAATGTGAGTCTTGTCCTGTCATTAATGTCGTAATGCTCGTCAATTCTATGGCACCAGGCATTCTCAAACTTGATTATTCTGGTGGAATAAACTCCCTTGACGGACTGCTCATCCATAATGATACGCCCTGAGAGCGGAGATCTTGAAGAGTACCATTTGTATAGGCGTATATCTCTTATATCAGGTGATATTATCTCCGCGACGATTCTCTTGCAATGGCAGTCTGATATTACGCATACACCATTGCAGTCTCTTGAGAAGAGACATTTAACTGACGCGAGACTGTATTCCTGGTTATAGCTGCCTGAAATGTTGTCGCCAAACTGAAGATGTGCGGTAAATGCCATATTATAAAAAATAGTCCAAGCCTCGCTTGAGCGAGGCTTGGACCTGCTACACGCAGATTATTTCCAAGTGTTCTTGAATTCTATGGAACCTATCTTCATCTCCTGACAGACGATGCTGATTTCCTCTGTCTGCATCTGCCCATCCGCCCAATTCTCTTTATAATGCACACAATAGCAACCCTTGGACTCGATTGTCTTCATAACGGAGCCATCCTTGGTGCTGTTGAATGTAATCTTGACGTCGCGGGCGTCAGTGGGGTTGAGCATCCACTGGAGCAACTGGGTGTTGCCGTCGTTGAGTGCCTTCACAATCACATTGATTCTGCCACCTCTTGGAATACCGTCAAGCTGGCCCTCGATATCTGTCTTCTGAGTGAACTTATAGTCAATCTTATATACTTCCCTGTCTTCGAATTTGTCTACGGACAATACTACAGGTGTTACATTATCAGCCATATCTGTTATTAAAATTAATGATTATTGATAAAGATTATTCCCAAGCGTTCTCGAATTTGACATTGCCCTCGAACTCTATTACCCTACAAGTCACTTTGATTTCCTCGTAGTGGCCCACCTCGTCCTCAAAGTTCTCGGTATATTCAACGCAATAGCCGTCTGTGAACTTGATTTCCTTCATCTTGACGCCGGTCTTAGTCTCGGTGAAGGTGATTAATCCGTTCTTTGCCTGATCCTTCGCGATCATCCAGGAGAACAAGTCCGGATTGCCGTCGTTGAGAGCTTTCACACGGATGTTCAGGTAACCTCCTCTTGGGATACCGCTCATCTGACCAGTGATGTCAGCTTCCTGATTGAACTCATAGTTGAACGCTAGTACTTCGCGCTCATTGAATCCGTCAATATTCAATTTTACAGGTGTTTTTGCCATAATTGCTAAATATTAATTGTTAAATAATGTATTATGCCATATCAGCGCTTTTGTCAGATTTGCTGGCTGAGACCTTGATGACGAAATTCTTTGCTGCGTAGAAAGGTGTAAGACTTATGTCGCAGGATATGTTCTTCGTAACAGGATCCTGTACGGGCTCCTTGATCTCATAGCTCTGGAATAGATTGCCGTATCCCTTGTACTGATTGAGGAACGCCTGGATTTTAGCCTTGAGGTTCTTTGGTGAGTTGTACGGATCCCAGTTCTCAAGCGCTACCTCGTGTACATAGTTCATAAGCACCTTCTTAACCCAATCGAATACGCGTACTATAGGATACTCCTTCATTGCGGTAAGATCACCATTATATAAGGTGGTGTTGTTGAATGCCATAACACGTCCTTCTGAATAGACCATCGGGATAACCTGATTGTCCATAAGGGCTGCGATCTCTGATTTGAGAAGGTCCAGCTTGACGCCTTTCACGCCGTCAAGTGTTCCGTATTTCTTGCCTCCAGCACCCTGAGCCATATTCGCGCTCTCATCATAGAGCTTTCCAGCCAGCACGCCTGATGGATATACATAGAATGCGGCTGCGTCCTCCTCGTCTGCCGACATCTTCTCCGCGTCACGGCCTACAATCCAGTTGGCTGTCATTATTACATTCATAAGCTCGGCATCGCTGTCTTTGTAGCCTTCGGTGTTGGCCTGAAGGTCATCGAATGAGTACTCATCCGCATGGTCGGTTATAAGCATAACCTTGTACTTATATGCCATCTTTGCCCACTGCAGCAGGCTTGGCTTATCCTGGAATACGTTTCCCGGAACAACTACAAGGCTGTAGCAGTCCTTTAGCGACAGACGGTCGAAACCGCCGCGCAGAAGTTCCTCCACCTCGCCGGCAAAGCCTGAGTCGGCATCTGCTATGTCATCCTTGAATACGTTGATGACGCGCAGGTTCTTCACCTTGTCCGTGTTGGCCGTCTTGAAGAAACCGTCCAACGCGCGATATGAGCGCTCAATGTCCTTTGTGGCGTACAAAGCATCGGTTATACCTTGCTTGAGTACACTTGTGTATTTGTCCTCATTAGCCTTGCAGGCATCCGCGAACTCACTTGCTGTTGAATGTCCTTCGTCAAGAAGGGCAATCCAGGCCTTGAGGTCTGTGGCCAATGCGGTACGCTTTTCCTGGAAACGCTTATCCGAAAGGAATACATCCTTTGCGGCCTTACGGGTAGGATTAAGATTGTCCGCATCTGGAAGAAAACCGCGAACGGCATTGAATCCTCCGAATGCGGCAAGCAGGTTGGTCGTATCCTTGCTTGCTTGTAGCTCTTTTGCTCCTTCAGCTGCCGTTCCGGCAACTGCACTTTTCTGCAATTCTGTCTCTGCCATATCTGTGTATGTTTATTTGTTTTCAATTTCTGCCAGCATAGCCTCAAGCATCTCCTTCAGTTCTGCTCTTGAGCCCTCGTCCTTGAGTATGTCGCGGAGCTTGCGGTTCTGCTCAATGCTCTTGCGTATCTTCACGTTGGTGTCTATCTTGGTCTTTACACCAGAGAGAAACTCACTGTTCTGTACCAGACGACCTTTTCCACCCTGAGCCTCAAAGTCGCGGATATCGTTAAACCTAAGAGTCTCGCTTACGGAGCCACCCTCCTCGTCTGTGAAATCGACTGAGACTTTCGGGCGGAAGTGGGCAAATGCGTCATCGATGGACTGGATGTTCTCCACCAGTTCAGGATTGCCGGGCTCGGCGTCGGTAGTGAACTGGTCAATGTACATTGTCTTGTTGCTGTCAATAGGGTTGACTTTTGCGTTGGACTCCTCGTCTGGAGCCATCGAGATGAAGTTCTCTTTCATTGCCATAATTGTGGAATTTATTGTTGTTATTGTTGTTTTTTAATCTCAAATACAGGGGTGCCGTCCTCGGATGCCGTAACAACAACGGTGTCACCTGCGGAGATTTTTCCGGAGATAATCATCTTGGAAAGCGGCTGGCGTAACTCCTTGCGGATGTTGCCAAGAATAGGACGTGCTCCGTACTGGGGGCTGAATCCTTTCATCGCTACGCATTTCAGCGTCTCGTCGCTCATCTCAAGCTTGATATCCTGCTCCTCAAGAAGCTTGAGCAGACCCTTCAGATGTATGTTGTAAATCTGAGTCACTGTCTTCTCGGAGATAGGGGCGAAAGGTACAATCTCGGTCAGACGGCCCAGGAACTCCGGACGGAAGTAACCCTGCATAATGTCCATAAGCTGGGTGTTCTCCGGAATCTCTCCTTTCTGGAATGACTCGCTGATGAACTGGCTTCCGATGTTGGAAGTGAAGAGCAGCAGCGCGTTCGAGAAATCACCAACGCGGCCCAGACGGTCATGCAGCTTGCCCTCATCCAGTATTTGCAGGAAGAGGTCAAATACAGACTTGTGCGCCTTCTCAATCTCATCAAAGAGCACTACGGCGTATGGAGTCTGGCGTATCTTGTTTACAAGAAGGCCACCCTCCTCGTAGCCTACGTATCCGGGAGGCGCTCCATAAAGCAGGGCAACGGAATGCTCCTCCTTGAACTCAGACATATCAAAACGGATAAGCGCTGACTCATCTCCAAACAGGAACTGGGCGAGGGCCTTGGAAAGCTCCGTCTTACCTGTACCTGTAGGGCCAAGGAAAAAGAATGAGCCCATAGGCTGGCCTTTCTTGTTCAGGCCTGAGCGCGACTCGAATACTGAATCCAGAACCTTACGTATGGCGTAGTCCTGTCCTATGACCCTCTGCTTCAGAATGTCATCTGCATTCAGAAGCCTGTCGCGCTCTCCGGTCTGGATCTTGCCCATCGGAATTCCGGATTGCTTGGATATGATGAAGTAGATGTCATCGGCGGTAAGCTCCGGCATCGCGTCGCCCTCAGCCTGGGCTCGCGTACTTTTTACATGAACCATTCCACGGTCCAGAAGGTCAAACGCGGAGTCGGGGAGTGCCCTCTCTGTGAGGTAGCGCTTTGCCAGACGGACAGACTCTGTCATCACCTCCTCGCCGGCATTCACGTGGTGGAAATCCTGATAGGCGGCAATGGAGCCCTTGAGAATCTCAAGGCAATGAGCATCGTCAGGCGCGCTCACAATAAGACGCTCCAGCTTGTTGAGCATCTCCTTGTCGGTCTCAATGTTCTTTGTGAAACCCTCAATGCTGGCCGAGCATAGAAGTCTGAGCCTTCCCTTTGACAGCTCTGATTTCAATATCACGCTGGTGCCCGCCAGATTGCCCTGCTTGTCAAACAGCTTGTCTATGGACTCAATCACAAGTATCGCGTTGTCCATGGCGCATATGTCGTTCAGTACATCCTTGAACCGGTCGTCAACCTCGCCCTTGTACTGCGCGTCGGCTCCAAGGCCGGCCAGATCAAGCTCATATACTTTGGCATCTTTCAGGAATGACGGAACATTGCCGGCGGCTATGTGCGATACAAACGCGTTGATGAGGGATGTCTTGCCAACGCCAGCCTCGCCCGATATGAGCATATTGGCCTTGTTCATACGTCCCATTATCTCGCAGATGCTCTCAATCTCGTCCTCGAAGCCGATTATCGTTCCCAGCTTGCCGTCGCGTGCCTCGGCCAATTTGTCAGTGCAGTATTTGCCTATGCCTTTGCCCTGGCCTCCTGCCGGGTGTGACGTGCTTGCGGCGGATGGCGTCCAGGCCGGTGTTGAGCTGCCGGCACCGGCGCCCATTGCGGTACATACGTCAGCGGCTGTCAGAGGTAAGGTCTTGAGCTGGTCAAAGGTGAATCCGACACCCGGGGTCACCAGCGATGCGAGTATGCACACGGCATCGCACTGCTCCAGGCCGAACTTCAGGCGGTAGTTCTCCGCCTCGCTCATAATCTCCTCACTCTCCTTTGACAGGTCAAGGCCGCGTCTCGGCTTGGCCGCACGCGGTGCCAGCTGCATCTGAACGTCAGCCCAGTCCTGCAGATAGTAATAGTCCTTGCCCATTTCCTTCTCAATGAAGGATACCAACCCGCAATCCCTGTGCAGGACAGCCTTGAACAGATGAGCCGGATAAATGGCGTCGCTTATATGCTCCTCGGCATAAGAGTTGGCTATATTTCTGATGGTCTCGTCCATAAGTCTGGAATCTCAATTATACTGTAAATCACCTAATTTTTGCAAAAATAATAAAAAAAAACACATTTGTGCATTTTTGCGTTTTTTTGTTGTATATCGGCAAATTAAATCCGTACTTAGCGTCTTACAAAGTTACAAAAAGCAAAATGCGAATATGTCAAGTGGCAAAAGGTCCTGAGAGGCGAGGCTTTGCGGCATTATTAGTTGAGGCCACGTTCGTTTCATTTCAAATAATGAAACGAACGCGGTGAGGCCTCATTGCGTTCGTTTCAAGTAATGAAATGAAACCGCGCAAAGTATCAGTGATTATTGATGTGGCTTAGCCTTCCGTGCACACCGTCGCTGCAGATGCTGTCATCTATCTGATAGCAGATTACTTAATCTGAGACAGGACGGACCGGACAGCCAAGAGCCCGGATGCCAAAGGAAACAGGGTTGGATTCTGATACGGATAATATGAGGCAATATGCCTCGTCTTCGTAACTCTCATACAATGTGCTGGTCCAGTAGTTGGTGTTATGACTATCATCGCTATTGATTTTGCTTCCACTGCCATATCCTGTAGCCGGTAAAAACAACAGCTCGTCGGAACCGCTCTTGATGGAGAACCCCGCTCTGTCACCGTCGTAGGTGCATGTCGTATTACTCATCAGCGCCTCAAACTCGTTCTTTGTGGGCATACGCCAGGTACTCTGCCAGCTCACGCTTGCCGCGTCGTCGGCACTCTTCAGGCAAGTCAGTCCGTCAGCGCTTGTGTACTTGGTGTAGCTCCCGTCCTTGTACAGTGGAGCATAGAATTCCTCGTCAAATGCCCTGTCAGACAAAGGGAAAATATTACAAATTGTCCCATTCCACGTAAAGCTGCTGTAAACAAGCTCGTCAGACTTGGCGGCGCCCCACTGGAAATAGTCACCGGTCATGAGACTTGTTCCTTTCCAACAGCTTTTCCCCGATTCCGTTATGGCCAGATTCTGGGTGGCCCATCTCAGACCGTCAATCTCCACATACTCGTGGCCGTTTATCTCTCCGCGCCGGCCCGGCTTATAATACTTGCCGTCTGCGGGCATTTCTCCAAGAGTGTAAATCTTATTCCTTACGAGCGTGGTGCCTGTCTTTGTAGCCTTCGCTGTCTTGTCCGTTTTTTGGAAGAACAGCGTTGTCGCTCCAGTCGCCACCGGGGCCACGGCGATATAGTATTCGGAAAGCGCGTCTCCTGAAGATACAATCACCTCTTTGGAACTGAGGCCAGTCAAGCTTTCCGATGCGATGCTCCACTCATTTCCAGACCCGCTGAAGCTGACGGTTATCGGTCCGGCAATAGCGTTGGCGGTGCTGAGGCATATTCCTTCTACACCGGTGGTGCCGCCCTGCGTGAGTCTCAGGATTGACGCCACGTTCTTGAACTTAAGCTCGTCGGTTCCCCTGGCCGCACATATGTTGGCGCAGGCGTAGGTGCCGTCCTGCCTGTCGGGAATGGTCAACGTCAGCTTGCCATCTGATATCACAGGGGAGGCAGGCGCGCTGCTTGCGGGATATACGGCGTATAGCTCTCCGGTCAGACTAGTGGTGAAAGAGAAGGATTTACCGTCGCTGCCAAGAACTCCTTTTACCTCGCCTTCCTCGGGTGTTCCATTCAGTATGACTGTTGTGCAGCCTGTTCCGTCTGATACCCAGATCCTGTCAGTCTCAAGCCATATCGGAGCATCCCCGCTGATGTCTGTCCTTGTCGCGGCATCCTCGCTGAAACTTATTGTCACCACACGCAGACAGCCATTCACATTGTCCGCTTTCTGGCATCCGGCCAGTGATACCGTCACGGCTATTGCCAGAACGGTAAGAAAATCGGTAACTCTCATAATACTCATACCTTTGCCAAGTCCGTTATTATTCATCTATAGTCCAGCCCTCCCAGGAACTGTCTTTTTCGTAACTCTGAAGATTGCTTCCCCGGTGGCTGGCACAGAGAATTCCTTCTGTGGAGAGATTTATTACCACTGTAACCGGCGTCCTATAGGATGACCGATTCTGGTTAGTGACCCTACGCTTCATATTTGTTATTTGTTGTTTGTTTTTTTTTGAGCAGACACTCCTTGTCACAGCCGTCACATTTACCTCCGCAGTCTCTTTTTGTATGCAGAGCAGACCTGATACTCAGTACTGTTGCTGTTATTATGCAAATTATCAGGATGAAATCGGCCATACCCATATCATATAATCATTAGCACTGTCCGGTAAGACACAAACGCCGCAATCCAGGCAACCACACACTGGAAAGTCATCATAAACAGCGCCCACCGGGGCCCGAGCTCACGTCTTATAGCGGCAATAGCCGCCACACAGGGCGTATATAGCAGACAGAAAACCAGCATAGGAACTGCCGTGGCAGCCGTAAGCACATTGATGGCACCCAGCACCTCCATCGTAGATACCACACTCTCCTTAGCCATAAAGCCCGATATCAGCGCCGTTACAATACGCCAGTCATCAAGGCCGATGGGGCTGAACACCGGAGCTATCAGTCCTGCCAGCGATGCCAGCATACTGCCATCGCCGCCCACAGTCATATTGAACCTGAAATCGAAAGTCTGCAACAGCCATATTATTATAGTGGCAAGGAAAATCACCGTGAAGGCCCGCTGCAGAAAGTCGCGCGTCTTATCCCAAAGAAGGTGGGCCACATTGGCTATGCGCGGCAAGCGGTAATTTGGAAGTTCCATCACGAACGGCGCCGGCTCGGAGCGCTTTGTAGTCCATTTACGTATCAACGCTACTATAATACCGCAAAAGATTGCTCCCAGATAGAGACATACCAGCACCAGACCGCCGTGCCCGGGAAAGAAAGCGCTGGAAAGGAATGCGTAGATAGGAATCTTGGCCGAGCAACTCATAAACGGAGTGAGCAGAATGGTGCGCTTACGGTCCTTGTCCGATGGCAGGGTGCGTGCGGCCATGACAGCAGGCACTGAGCAGCCGAAACCGATCAGCAGCGGAACGATGCTTCGGCCTGACAGCCCAATCTTCCTGAGCAGCTTGTCCGTTACGAATGCCACGCGTGCCATGTATCCGCTGTCCTCCAGCATAGACAGAAAGAAGAAAAGAAGAATTATTATCGGAACGAAACTCACCACAGAGCCAA
This sequence comes from Bacteroidaceae bacterium, assembly GCA_045597985.1. Classification (GTDB taxonomy): domain Bacteria; phylum Bacteroidota; class Bacteroidia; order Bacteroidales; family Bacteroidaceae; genus Colenecus. The sequence goes on from JAZLLE010000015.1 coordinate 48,343, forward strand.
CGCCTCCAAAGATGGCATCCACCACCAGAGACTGTATGGCGGGACTCACGCTAACGCGCCGCATTCCGCTCTCGCACAATCCGGACAGCCATCCTATGCCTTGCTCCATCCATTCTTGAAGCGGAGATCCAAGCACATCTATGCTCAGCCAGATAACAAGTGCCATTATTGCCACGAATATAGGCAGGGCCGTCCATTGCCCGGTCAGCACACGGTCTATCCTGCGGCTGCGCCGGTACTCGCGGCTCTCATGCGGCTTTACCACAGTCTTGGCGCACAGCCTTTTTATGAATGAGAAACGCATATCAGCAATGGCTGCAGAGCGGTCCAGACCACGCTCCTTCTCCATCTGCTCCACAATGTGCTCTATCGCATCGGAATCCTGCTCGGAAAGCCTCAGTACCTCCTCTATGCCTTTATCACCCTCAACAATCTTGTCGGCGGCGAACCGGGTGGGGATGCCTGCCGCGTTGCAGTGGTCCTCAATAAGGTGCATTATACTGTGAAGGCACCTGTGAACCGCACCTCCGTGATCCTCAGGGCTGCAGAAGTCCTGTCTTACGGGAACCTCCTGATATTTGGCCACGTGTATGGCGTGGCGTATAACCTCGTCCACACCCTCATTCCTGGCGGCTGATATGGGTACTACAGGAATACCAAGAATACGCTCCATCTCGTTCACGCGGATAGAGCCACCGTTGCCCCTTACCTCGTCCATCATATTCAGCGCCAGCACCATAGGTATGCCAAGCTCCATCAGCTGTACTGTCAGGTACAGATGCCGCTCAATGTTGCTGGCATCCACAATGTTGATTATGCCTCTGGGCTTCTCGTTCAGGATGAACCGGCGCGATACCAGCTCCTCGGTGGTGTATGGCGATAAGGAGTAGATGCCGGGCAGGTCTGTGACAATGGCATTGGCGTGGCCTCTTATCTGACCGTCCTTGCGGTCAACAGTCACACCCGGAAAATTGCCTACGTGCTGGTTGGAGCCTGTAAGCACATTGAACATTGTTGTCTTTCCGCAGTTCTGCTGTCCTGCCAGCGCAAAGGTAAGCTTCTCTTTTCTTGGCAATGGTCTGGCATCCTCCTTGGAGTGATATTTACCCTCCTCGCCTAATCCGGGGTGCGGGTCCTCCTCGTGGTCGTTAGGGTTGTATCCAACCTCGTTCAGCGTATTGTCCTCGTCTTGGGTGAGTGGCTCAGACTGCACAACCCGTATCTCCCTGGCCTCGGCCACACGTAGGGTAAGCGCATAGCCCTGAACCATTATCTTCAGAGGGTCGCCCATCGGGGCGGCTCCGAGCATCCTGACCTCGGTACCGGGAATAAGGCCCATATCAAGAAAATGCTGACGCAGGGCTCCATGGCCTCCCACACTCTCCACTATGGCACTCTGTCCTGCCTCCAGATCATTGATGCTCATACCTTTCAGAACCTTTTTACAATGCCGATTCCAAAATCACTGATGCTGTTGAGAAGTCCGCTGAATCCACCCTTGTGTACGTCCAGTGAGGTTTTTGTCTCTTTCCGGTCTTCATGAAGCTGAATCTCTCCATTCCAGCCAAGTGCTATGATTCCGGCGTGGACCTGAATGGCTAATTTGTCCGTAAGGGCGAAATCAATAACCGGCATAACCTGAACGCCATAAAAGATTCTTGTGTTCCAAGCCGTTACCGCATCCAAATCGCTGCCGCCGCCGTTTATTTTGTAATACATTCCATAGTAGGCACTTGCCTCGGCCCAAACGTCCAGCTTGTCAAAATGCAACAGCTTGTATCCAAAATATGGGGTTAAATTCCAACCGATGCTTTTCCCTACCTCAATCTCAGGCTCTGTGGGTAAGATTATTGTTCCGTCGGGACTGATAATTGTTGTCTTGTTGTTTTTCGAATTTACCAGGCCTGTAGCTATATTCCCATATCCAAGACCAACAAAGGCTCCAAATTGCATTTTCTCGTTGATGTACCAATAAAACTTAGGTAAGAAAGTCATTTGGAATGCGTTTTGCCTGATTTCCGAATCTTTACCCGATAAGTTATAGTCAACGATGTCCTGATCCAGATTAATGCTGAAATTACCTCCGAATTTCATTTTCATAGGCTGGGCATCTGCATTACCGATTAATAGTATCAATGAGATAATGACGATGAAGACTCTCTTCATAACAACAACTGTTTTGTTTAAAAGAACAAAGTTAAGGAAATCCTCCGAAAAGGTTACCGGTTACCGGTTAAAAAAGATTATGTCTTAACGGGACAGTATTATGGAATCAAGCATAGTTCAGAGCATTTCTCAATTTCATTATTGTGCTGTATTCCGCATTGGAAATATTGATTTCCCCTTGTTCATATGCACGGATAAGTCTGATTGGCACACCGGACTTTGCAGAAAGTTGCTCTTGGGTGAATCCGTTTAGTTTACGTGCTGTTTTCAGCCAGGAATTATCTCTGTTTTCATTCCCGATAATGTCCGTCGCCAC
>JAZLLE010000016.1:0-60546 GCA_045597985.1 Bacteroidaceae bacterium
TCCGTTCTGCCTCCGTTCTGTGTCCGTTTTTTGTCCGTTTTTTAACGGAGAGACAGTGGAAAGCGGGCGGAGTCACGGCGAAGTCACAGCAAAGTCACAACGGAGCCGCAGCGGAGTCTGTGCGAACGCCGTACAGCCGGAGTGTCTTGCTAATCTTCGCCCACCTCCACGGACGTTCTGTCTGACGGGTGCTTTGTGAATTGTTGCTAATCAGCCTTTTATGATATACTTTGGGACAAACGGGGCCGGATTTGGAGACAACCCATTGCGGTTCCAAAAAGACGCCATAACTTTGCGGCGTGAACCTGAGACGAGGGGCTTTAAAAACTCAAGACAATGGCGATTTTCACAGGAATAGTAAGCAAGTTGATTGGATCCGCAGGTGCCCTGACTTTCAGAAAGTCCGGCGGCAAGTGGGAAAGCGATTACGCCAGCTATGCCAGCCAAAGCAGCGATGGTGACACAGGTAATGTAACCCACTATCTGCAATGTGGGTTAGAACACTTTTTTCAAATCAACGGTATATACCTTCGACATATCATTGCGCAGGGCGAATGTAAGGGTACGACGGCTGGGATTGTAGATGCAGGACCAGTTGGTGAAGTCGTTGGGAACCTCTATGCTGTAGCGTCCCTGCTGCAGGCACTCCATAGCCTCCTTCTCTGTCATTGTGGGATTGTAGAAGCTCATCATATGGCCCACACGTATCTTGGCCGACATCACGACCTGCCAGTTGTAAGGATCTTTCTGGATTGGAGAGGGATAGGCAAGGTAAGCATCAGGATTGCGGTAGTAATTTTCTATACTGTACCACTCGTAGGGTATGCTGAGGCCTGCTTGCAAACCAAGGTAATAGAGATCGGCCATGCGCATAACGTGTAGCGTGTCGTTCCAATATTCGAAGATGGCCCAATCGCCTGTGGCATCGGCTACCATCCAGTGGACATTGAGACTCGACAGGATGTTGACCATATCATAGGAGCGCAGGAGAGCCTCCACTTCCTTTACGGTCTTGCATTTGGAGAGGATGAGATTGTGCATAAGCGATGCTGAAATGGCTTTTTTGCCCGTATCCTGAAAGAGAATTTTAAGATCCTTGTTTTTTTCATCAAAGCTGGGAAGCTGGTAAGCACCGAAGCAGAGCCCGTGCTCATTCATACCGTCCATAGTGGCAAGAGGCTCGCGCATAAGGCGGTGGAGAGATGTTTTGCCATCACTCAGGACACCGTCGCCATGAAGGCCGTCCGGGCCCGCATAGAGACCGGAATTGTAGTTCGGTGCGGTACACTGGATATACTTGTAGCCGTTGGCACCGTTGAAAAGCAGGAGCATCGGGCCGTGCGCACCGTCGAAGTTGCGACCCAGCAGAAGCTCGCCCTCCGGAGTGTTGCATACAAACCCCGAGCAGGCCTGAGGTGAGTTGGCAGGAGCGGGTTCGGCACCCTCCGGCTCGAACATAAACCCGGCAAAGGCATTTTCAAAATCATCCCTCGTACGATAATCGCCATTGACCAATTCATCGAGATGCAAATCGGCGGTGTAATCCATCGTGTAGAGAACGTCGGAGATACGCCGCAAAGATGAAAGCGTCTCATCCGCCACCTCAGGATTCTTGCACAAGTCTGCATTCCTGGGATTTGTGACCTTGTCGCCTATTTCAGTGACATCCGTGGGGTTGTCAATGGGAGAGACTACAATTTCAGGTTCATCTTTGCTGCATGCAAAGAAGAACGGAACGAATGCAAGGAGTACAAACAATTTTCTCATAACATTAGTAATATATTTGGATCTCTATTCTCAGCTGGTAAACAGCCCTCAATTTTCCGCAAAGTTACATAAATCGTCCGAACATCGTTGTCCGGACGGAGAAATCATCTAAAACTGAGTGTATTTAACCGTCATAACTGCCGGCACATCCGCCTGTCAGCAGTCCTGCAGTCGTTGCCATTGCCAACAATCCAAGTCTTCCCATACTACACATATTATCTATTTTATCATTCTGCTATTATAGTTGAAGCGTACGCCCTCGTAGGTGATGCGACGGTCAAGGCCCATTCCCGATGAGGTCTTCTCTCCCTCCCTACGGCCGGCAAGCACGTCGCTTGCCAGCACCCACAGGTCATAGACACGCTTTGATGTCTCGGCATTGGTACCGTCAAAGTGCCCTGGAAGCATATAGTATATCTGCTGGTCGCACATCATTCTGAGTGTATCCTCTGCGGTCTTGATGAAGGTTGACAGCTCGCAGGTCATAAGCAGATTGGTGCTGCCGAAAGCATCGCCGCTTATTGCGAGATGATTGTCACGGTCTATGAACAGCACGGAATCGCGTGTGTGCCCAGGTGCGTAGAACACCTCAAGTACTCTGCCGCCAAGATCAAACATCTGATGGTTGCTCATATAGCTGACCTTGCCGTCGTAGCCTCTTGGCGGGTTGATGCCATCGGCCTTGGTCATCCATATTTCCTTGAACCATTTGACTGAGCCTGCGTGGTCACCGTGCGTATGAGTCAGTGCCACCGTGACCGGTTTACTGGTGATTCCAGCCACAATCTGGTCAAGATTATCCATACGGGTACCGGTATCAATCAACAACGCCTTCTCATTGCCCTCAACTATATATACCGACTCATTATACGTGCGGTGGCCGTTTCCCACCCATAGATGGTCGTTGATCTGGTGAAAAACAACATCAGGCCCCTCATAGACCAGTTTGTAATCCATCTTCAGGGTAGAGGCGTTAGGGTCGTCAGAGGGTTTGGAATCCTGCGGGACGGATTCGAGCCCCATAGCCTCTCTTGCGAATGACGGCATTGTACCTATAACAGCTGCGCCAACAGCTGCGCCTGCGACGGCAGCGCCCATCCTCTTGATGGCGCTTCTTCTTGTAATCTCATTCTCCATATCAGGTTATTATTAATCTTAAAAAAATAACTTGGTAATTTCTGGCGAATCTTTTTCGCCCGAAAGAATCTTCTGGCTTTCTTACCAACTTATTTTTTTTATGCTTACTTAATTCTCTTTTTACTTTGCTAAAGTTAGGCATATTTCGTTATATTTACACCGCTAAAACACGAAATTATGGAAAGAATAAATCTGGAGGAGTATCAGTATGCCGGTGAGGGTGCCAACGGAATGAGCTATGTGTCGCGCACCAATCCCGCCGAGATGCTGAAAATATATAACACCACATTTCCGGTAGAGAAAATATCGGTGGAACTGGAATCAGCACGGAAATTGTATGGTCTTGGCGTGCCTACTCCTGAGCCTGGAGAACTCGTGACCGATGGAGAGCGCATAGGCATCAGGTTCCAGCGCATAGCCGGAAAGAGAAGCTACTCGCGGATGTTCGCTGATGAGCCGGAGCGTACCGATGAGCTGGCACGCGAGATGGCCAGATATTGCAAATATCTCCATAGCATACCTGCACCGGAAGGAATGTTTACAAGCGCCAGGGAGCAGTATCTGCAGATGCTGAAGGCAGACCGCACAATGACCGATGATGAGCATCGCAAGATGGAATACTTCATACAGAATCTGCCTGAGACACGCACATTGCTTCAGGGCGATATGCATTTCGGCAATATAATCAGCACTCTGCCCAAAGGCGCGCCACTCTCAGAGCCACACAACGTATATTTCATTGATTTGGAGAGCGTAGCCTACGGCCATCCGTTCTGCGACCTTGGAATGATGATGTGCATCTGTCTGCTGAGCGACGAGGAGTTCCGTGTACACGATTTTCACGTGGACGGCAGGCAGACACGCCTTATCTGGGAGAGTTTCATAGATGAATATTTCTTTGCGGAAGACCGTCTGGCAGACAAGCTTATAGGCCCCGGACAGACTCCCGAGTCGGTTGAGAAAGCCATCGTTCCGTTTGCCTGCGTCAAGTTCCTGCTTGTAGGAAGCAACCTGAACGGCATAATTCCGCCGCACTACTACGACTTCCTGCGCAAGAACCTGCTCAAGGTGATGCCATCTGTTGGTTAGGCATTCCGGTGCGCAGTTCCCCCAGTCTCGCTGAGTTCCCAGGCTCCGGGCAGAAATGCTATAATGTCGGTGGCTGTCATTGCAATCTGTGTGAGCGCGCCGGCAGCCATATCGCCTGCGCGTCCGTGTATGAATACACCAAGGCGGGCGGCATCATATAGGGCGTAGCCTTGTGCGGCAAGTGCCAGCAAAATACCGGTCAGCACGTCGCCGCTGCCTCCGGTTGCCATTCCGGGATTGCCTGTGGTATTGACAGATATGTTACCCTGAGGTGTCGCCACAACCGTATTGTGACCCTTCAGGACAACAATGCAACTGTGTCTCTGTGCAAACTCAGAGGCAAGCTCCGGACGGCGACATTTGTCGTAAGAGAGTCCGTCGCACCTGAGCAGGCGGCTGAACTCGCCGGGGTGGGGAGTGATTATTGTATTCCCTGCCAGCAGGTCTGGTCTTCCGGCTGACGCTATTATGTTCAAGGCATCCGCGTCAATGACAAAAGGTGTGTCGGACTTTTGTTGGAGCAGACTCATTAATGCTGAGCCGGTAGCCTCATGAGTGCCCAGACCGGGACCAGTGGCAATGGCAGAGTAGGGGGAGAGGTCCGGTATGCTGCCACAGAAATCACAGCCGTTAGTACGCACCATAGCCTCAGGCACGGCAGTCTGGAGTATCGTGCGGTTGCACTCCGGGGTTGATATGGTGAGCAGCCCGATGCCGCTTCTCAAACAGGCTCTTGCGGCCATCAGTGCGGCTCCTGCCATACCGTTGCTTCCGGCAATGAGCAGTCCGTGGCCGTAAGTGCCTTTGTGGCTCCCGGCGGTGCGAGGCATTATCAGTGCCCTGGCGTTTTCTGCGGTGAACAGTTCCATCAGCTGGCGTATAGGGTTATGCGATACTCTCCATATACTGTGCCGCCGACTCCGCGCATCTCTCTCCGTCGATAGCCGACGAGACAATGCCGCCTGCGTATCCTGCGCCCTCACCACAGGGGAAGAGCCCCCTCAGGGTGGTGTGCTGCAGTGTCTCCGCATCGCGGACAATGCGTACGGGCGATGATGTGCGTGTCTCAACCGCAATCATTGTGGCCTGCGATGACAGAAAGCCCCGGCAGCTCTTGCCGAACTGAATGAATCCCTGACGCAGGCGCTCTGTCACTGCCTTCGGCATCCAGAAGTGGAGTGGGGATGATACCAGTCCCGGCGCATACGAGCTTTCAGGCAGGTCGAAACTGAGCTTGCTGTTTACGAAATCGGTCATACGCTGTGCCGGTGCGGTCTGGCGCATATTGCCTGCCTGCCAGCACTGTCTTTCCAACTCCTCCTGAAAGCGCATCATAACGAGCGGGTCGCGCAACTCATCATCGTTTTGAGCTATGTCCTCAACGTGGGTCTCAACAACCATACCGGAGTTGCTCCATCGCGAGTTCCGGCCCGATGGCGACATTCCGTTCACCACAATCTGCTGCGGGCCTGATGCCGCTGGAACCACAAAACCGCCCGGACACATACAGAAACTATATACTCCACGTCCGTCAACCTGGGTGACGAAACTGTACTCTGCCGCTGGCAGATACTTGCCCCGGCCATAGCGGTTGTGGTACTGTATGCAGTCAATCAGCTCTGACGGATGCTCCAGACGGCATCCTACTGCCAGGGCCTTGGACTCGATAGCATAGCCGTTATCAGCGAAGTTGCGATATACATCGCGTGCGGAGTGGCCTGTGGCAAGTATCACCGGCCCGTTGAATGTCCGCTCGATATCGCCCTGAATGGCCTCGATGCCCGCCACAGTTCCGCCTTTTACAATCAGTCCGGTCATACGGGTCTGGAAATGCACCTCGCCACCGCAACGGATTATGGTCTCGCGCATATTCTCTATTACCTTTGGCAACTTGTCAGTGCCGATGTGCGGATGTGCGTCGGACAGTATTGACGCGCTGGCGCCGTGTTGGCAGAAGATGTTCAGAATGCGGTCTGTGTTGCCTCGCTTCTTGCTGCGGGTATAGAGTTTTCCGTCGGAGTAGGCGCCGGCTCCACCCTCGCCGAAACTGTAGTTGGATTCCGGGTTGACCTTATGTGTCTTTGTGATGTCGGCTATATCCACCTTGCGCTCGTGAACGTTCTTGCCTCGCTCCACTACAATGGGGCGGTAGCCAAGCTCAATAAGGCGCAGGGCAGCGAAAAGACCGCCAGGACCGGCTCCCACAACTAACACCTGCGGGCGGTCGTCCACAATTTGATAGTCTATTGACGTATATTCGTTCTGTGGCGGCTGCTCGTTGATGAAAACACGCAGGGTAAGGTTTACGAAAATTGTTCTCTGACGCGCGTCGATACTCTTCCTCAGTACGCGTACGGCATTGATGGTGCGTTTGTCAAGCGCGCACTCGCGCGATACTGTCTCTTTGAGTACCTGCTCGTTGTATGCGAACTGAGGCTCAACCCTCAGCTGAATCTCTTTTATCATAATTATCCGAACACTTGTCTGAAAGCCTCCTCAACCTTCTGTACAGGAATAATCTCTATATTGAACTTTGATTTGTCAAGTCCGTGCATATTGTTCTTAGGGATGATTATCTGTCCGAATCCAAGCTTGCAGGCCTCGCCTATGCGTTGCTCAATACGGCTTACCGGGCGTATCTCACCGGAAAGGCCTACCTCGCCCGTCATCGCTATGGTGCGGTCTATGGCCACATCAAGGTTGCTGGACAGGATGGCGCTGATTACCGCAAGGTCAATGGCCGGATCGCTTACGCGAATGCCACCGGCAATGTTCAGGAACACATCCTTCTGTCCGAGCTTGAATCCTACGCGTTTCTCCAGTACCGCCAGCAGCATATTCATCCTGCGGATGTCAAAGCCTATGGCATTACGCTGTGGAGTTCCATAGACTGCCGTGCTGGCCAGTGCCTGCACCTCAATAAGAAATGAGCGGGCACCCTCAAGGGTGCTTGCGATGGCCACGCCGCTCATACCCTGATGGCTGTCTGACAGCAGAAGCTCGGAAGGGTTGCATACCTGACGCAGGCCGTTCTGACGCATCTCGTAGATGCCAAGCTCGGCAGTGCTTCCGAAGCGGTTCTTGATTGGGCGGAGTATGCGGTACAGATAGTGCTGGTCTCCCTCAAACTGCAGAACCGCATCAACAATGTGCTCCAGAATCTTGGGCCCGGCTATGCTGCCCTCCTTGGTGATGTGTCCTATCAGAATAACAGGCGTGCCGCTCTCCTTGGCATACTTCAGCAGCGATGCGGCGCACTCGCGTATCTGTGTGATGCTCCCTGGCGATGAATCCACGTACTCGGAGCTGATGGTCTGTATGGAGTCTATAATCACCAGCTCTGGCTTATGCTGCCGTATCTGCCCGTAGATGTTCTCAAGCGATGTCTCGCACAGTATCATCAGACCGTCCGGCGTATCATCGGGATTGCCGGCAAGTCTCTCCGCACGCATCTTTATCTGTCTTGCGCTCTCCTCGCCGGAGACGTACAGGATGCTCATATCCCTCAGTCCCATTACGGTCTGCAGCACCAGAGTGGATTTGCCTATGCCAGGCTCACCGCCCAGGAGCACAAGTGAGCCGTGAACAAGGCCTCCGCCAAGCACGCGGTCCAACTCTGCGTCGCCCATAGCTATGCGAGGCTCGCTGCCGGTCTCAATGTCGCGTAACCGTTTGGGGCTGCTGTCGGCCATACTGCCAGAAGCTGCGCTCTTCCTTGTGGCCGCCGCTGCGGGAACCGCCTTGACGGTCTGCTCCACGAATGTGTTCCACTGCCCGCAGGACGGGCATTTACCGCTCCATTTAGGTGAGTCGTACCCACAGTTGGAGCAAACGAAAACGGTCTTATCCTTGTTTGTCGCCATTGCTCTTCTCAAGTCTCATCCACAGGAAAATACCCCGGATGGCGTTAATCAGGTAAAACATCTCAAGTACGAACTGTATGGCGGCGTGAGGCGTTCCGGCCTTCCACGAGATAATCCATACAATTCCCATCACGATATCCATCGCAATCCAAAGGAACCACTGCTCTATGAATGCGAATATCAGTATGAATTGTGTAACGATGGCAACCGATACCGCCGCGGCGTCGCTCAGGGGCTGCGCATCGCCTGTGAATCTGCCAAGTATGTAGTTGAATCCAAATAACAGCGCCACGGTTACGGCAACCATCAGTATGCGTTGCGGCCAGCTCATCCATCGTGTCTTGACAACCCTCGCATCCGGACGGATACGTCTTTGATGCCATTTGCTCCAGCCTATTATCTGCATCGGCACATTGTACAGAATATAGAATGCGGCCATTGCATATATGCCGGACTTGAACATGATAAAGCCGAGTATGAGCGAGCCAAGGAAACCGAAAATAAAATTCAGCATATTGCCCTTGGCCCCAAATATCACGCAAAGAATGCTTAGTACGCCACCGGTAAAGCTGAGTATGGAGAACTGTCCTGTGGCAAGGCTGACAGCAAGGCTGGTCAGTATGAAACCAAGAATTATGAACAGATCCCAGTATGTGAACTCCTTCCAGCCTGCCAACGGGCTTTTGTCTGATGCTGTATTCATTGTATGATGTCTTTTGTGATGCAAAGGTATCTCAATTTTCGAATGGTTCGGATGCCGACTTATACAAATGTGCCGCATCCCTCAATGTTATCGCGGTCTGTGTCTTTCCCAAATCAGGAATATTGAATGATTTCAGATTGTATTCGTAGAAATAAGCTGATTTCTGGGGGAGCACAAATGGCTTTGACGGGTTCCCGTTCTCATCCAGATGGCAGAAGTAGGGCTTGCCGTATTGTCCGTCACCACGCTTGCTTGCAAAGACGAACCAGCGGCTGTCTGACGACCAGCTGTGATAGGTGTCGGACTTGTCGCCCTTTACGGCATCCAGAGTGTTTACCTGGCAGGTCTTCAGATCCACCATATTCAGGGCACTCTCACTGTGATTGATGGGGAAGGTTCCGAATGACGCATTGGTGAACATCAGCCAACGGCCGTCTGGCGATGCCTTGGGATGGCAGGCCGATGCGTTGTGCCGCTCTCCGTTCCAGATGGTATCTGTCTGCTCTCCGATGTATCCGTTGCCGGAATCGAATGGAGCCCGCACCAGCGAATACCTCAATTGCTCTATCTGGCCGGGAAGCGGTAGCGTGTCGGCTATGCAGAAGAACACATAATTACCATCGGCTGAGAAACAGGGGAATGTCTCGAACTTGTCCACTCTGGCAAATTGCGGAAGGTTTATCATCCTATTGCTGTCAAAGTCTGCTACGGTAAGGTCTGATGCGGTATCATATACCTCCATTCTCTTTCCGGGCATTGAGTGGAAACTCGGTATTACAACGTTTGTAGAGAATACGCCAAAGCGTCCTGAAGGGTGAATGTCTCCATATACGGTACCTGAGAGCATCCCGTCAGCGCTCAGGTTGAGCTTCCTTAACTTTCCGTCGCGGTTCAGAATGGCGCCGCCACGTTTGCCTCTGATGTAGAACATAGACAGATCACCACGCTGCTGGCTGTGGATGTGGCAATTCATGCACGAGTTGTCGGTATGCTTGTAATCACTTATTACCCGCTCTTTGAAGGTCTCGATGTCACGCTCAATGATGGACACCTCATTCCACATCTGATATGCCGGCTCAATGAGCCTGTAGGTAAGGAACGGGTCAATCTCATCCTGACACACATATATGCTCCACTCATCTTTGATGGTCTCGCTTCCAGCTTTCACCTGTGATGTCACTGAAATAGTATGGCCGGATATACCGGACAGGAATCTCTTCCATTGGCGCAGGCTCCATCTTACCTCAAGACCGTGCAGTGTAACGCTCTTGCCGCCTGCGGTGAATGTAGTGACTGCTTTGGTAGCGCCTTTGACGGCGTAGTGGAAATTGAGCGGTGCGATGTTTGGAGGTATGGTTACCCCCTTGTAATCCGGATATATAATGGCCGGACCGTCACTTCCGTAAACTGAGTCCGATAACGGTCCTGAGCAACCGGTAATCAGGCAAACGGACATCAAGACAATCAGCAGCAGTCTCATTCCTCTCATATCATTCATCGATTGCGTTCGTATAATAGTACCAATAGGTGTTTTTGAGGCGCTCAGGTGTACGGTTGAACTTCCTGAACCTCTCAATAGTGTTGTCTGTTATTCCGTAGCTGTAGAAATCAACATCGGTAAAGGCGCCCTTGTTGTATTGTATGTTCAGCCAGATAAGTGTTGCTTCCTGATATATGTTGGAATTCTCCTCGCCTGGTGTGAAGTCCTCCATAAATGCATCCAGATTGCAGGTGAGCAGGTCATAGCAAAGCAGATACTCCCTTGCCTTGGTGTTGGCTGGATTGGCGTCCGATAGTCTCTGCAATAGCAGCCTGTAGTCGTTGCTGCTGGATACAATATCGTCCTTTGGCAGATTCCTGCGCATATCGGCCAGGTAACTGCCGGTTTCCGGACTCTGGTTGTCCGGCATCATACTCAATGCCCATTTACGGTAGAACAGTGTCTTGCTGAGCATCTTCAGATATTTCTCCGCCGAACCGTATTGCTCTGAGATAAGGTTAATCATAGCGAGCCTCTTTATGTACCTGGCTCCAGTATGTTTTGGCGAGAACTGCAATGATACCATAGCGCTCTGGTCTGCAAGAGTCATATTGCCCAGATGGTACCACACCTCACCTGCCATACCGTTTGAGAAAGGGGTCACATCGTTGATCGTCAGAAACAATCCGTTCGCATAGTTCTGCGGATGCGAGAGTAGATTGTAGCTCAACTTGCCTTGCATAGCTGTGGCTAAATTATGCAGGTAACAGGCCTCGTTGTATAGCAGATTGCCTTTTGATATGTCAAGCACCTTGTTCCAGTTCTCACGGTATGTCTCAACATCCATGGCTATCAGTCTCTCATACTCAAAGTCTGGCTTACCGATGAGCTTTCCATAATCTTTGTTGTATGGTGAGCCGAAGAGATAACCGCCCAAAAGCAGCAGCAAGGGTAGGGCGCAAATCCTGCGAGCCGGTTTCCGGAACCTCAATGCCGCATAGATGCAAAGAAGGTATCCAACTGTTGAAATGGTGTATTGCGTTATGTAACGTGTTTCAGTCTCTCTAAGGAAAGAGAGGCAATATACCATAAGGGCTATTAGAAACGATATCTTTTTTCCTGCAAAAGTGCGGCAGATCTTGTATGCCAGAACTCCAGCCACGGTCAGCAGCAAAGAGACAATCAGCGGACCGGGCATTCTGTAACAGTAGAACTGCTCCGCGAAATCGCCAGAAAATCGTGCCAAGCATCCGCTGCCGCTGTAAGTCCTGAATATGTAAGGCAGATCGTACAGAAATAGAGTCAGATGCTCCCTGCGGATAAGATGGTACGGATAGGCGAGTGCGAAAAATGCAAAAGAGGCAACAAATGCCGCTATGATGCAATATTTGTCTTTGGATACTTTCATTGTTGCTTCAATTCAAGTCCGAAAGATAATAAATAATCAGGCGTCCTCAAATGAGGGCGCCTGAAAATGATTATCAGAAAGTGTAATTACTTCCAACCAAGGACATCCTGAAGGTTAGGATTACCTGTCTTAATGTCGCGCGGGAATGGGAAATACTCGTGCTTGCCTACCTCAAAGTTGTTGTAGATAGCCTTTACGTATTTAACTGAAAGCTTGTGCTCTGCTGCGCCATTGGTGAAGAAATCGTCGGTAACGACTGGAATTCTGTCGTGGTAACCTGACTTGTTGAAGATCTGGTCCAGATTAACCTTGCCCTGAGCTGCCCAGCGTACCAAGTCATGGAAACGGCAGCCTTCGAACCAGAGCTCGTACTGCTTCTCATCCATAATATCCTGTAATGCCAGCTTGCTGCTGATCTTGCCTGAGCCTGAACGCTCCTGAACCTGGTTGAGGGCTGCTAGACCCTCTGCCTCCTTATCTGAGCCGATGCAAGCCTCTGCGTAGAGAAGCAGTGCCTCAGCGTAACGGGCCATACAAAGGTTGCTTATGTTGGAGTTTGCTCCAAGACCGAAGTCATCGCTCATATAGCTGCTTGCCTTCTCGCCTGCAACCAACTTTGGTATATTATGCCATACCATTCTCTTCCACTCGAAGAATTTGTCGTGGCTATATACACCTGATGTTGATGCTATACCGCGTGTCGGGTCAAACGCTTTCTGCTCTTTTGTAAGAGGTGCTGGATATTTGGTGATATTTCCGTTCTTATCTGTAACCTCAAAACCCTTTGTATCGCTGGCCCACTCCATCTCATAGAGGAACTCCTCCTCAGTGAGGAATGTTGCAAGACGACGAGGTGACTTGCCATCGTGCTCAAGGAACTTCTGTGCGAAATTCTGCTGGATGGCTCCACCGTTCCAGCCGCCACCTGCTCCTGGAAGGTTATCGCATACGGTAGGAGGTGTGGCCATAGCGTCTGTACGCCAGCAGAGTACGTCTGCAATCATCCAACGGCCGCGCTGGATAGGTGCACCTGAACCCCAGGCGTTAGCTGTGAAGTTTGCATCCTCAATAAAGTTTGGAGCGAACAGAACCTCAGAGTTACCGTCGCCTGCAGCGTGAGTAAGCATCCAGAAATCCTCTGAAGGAACAAGTGCGTATTTCTTACTTCCAATGAGGGCGCCAAGATAATCACGTGCGGTTTGAGGGTCGTTGTTGAACATAGCGGCCTTACCTGCTACGAACTGTGCGAAGCCTTTTGTCATACGTGCTGTGCCGTCCTTGTCATTAACATCTTTCTTCTCAGAAAGTTTTTCTGACTTAATAGCTTTCTCGCATTCTGCGATAACCCAATTAAGCACCTCTTCCTGGCTTTTAGCCTGAACTGGGAACTCGTCTGGAGCAAGCAGACGGTCAACGATGTTTGGCTGATACCAGGTAAGAGCCATCATCATGTGCATGTAAGCGCGGAATACCCTTGCCTCGGCTACACATCTGTCTGTTACAGCGCTTTGGTGCTTTGGCTCAGCGTTGGTCTTGTTCTCAGTTGTAAAGTTGGAAATGATGAAGTTGGCTGTAAGGATAGAATTAGCATATCCATTGTAGAGCTGCTTCAAAGCATCATTGGCGTTGTCATAACGGAACTCATCGTACTCACGGAAACCTGCGTGGTCACCTGCGTCACCACCAGCAGCGAGAATATCGTCTGATGAGTAGTTGAAAAGCATAAGCTGTGGATTGTAGATACCTTCTGATCCGGCGATACCGTCACCTCCGAAACAGCTGGCATACATATTGGCAAGGAGTGCCTCGGCGTCAGCGTCAGACTTGTAGAAATCTTCTTCGCTGACTACACCCTTCTGCTGGATGTCCAGATTCTTCTCACATGATGAGACTGCAAACATTGCAGCTACAACAAGAGCTGAGGATATTATCTTTTTCATATTCTTTTTCCTTTACGAGTTTAGAATGTAAGATTGATACCAAGAACAACCTTCTGCATGGTCGGATATGAACCCCAGTCAAGACCTGCTGCATTTGAAGAGTTGACTGATGCAGTTGCAGGATCAAGTCCTGGATACTTGGTGATTGTGAAGAAGTCATCAAGAGATACATAGAGGCGCAGGTTGCTGATGGCTGCCTTCTTTGTGATTCTTGAAGGAATAGTGTAACCCAGCTGGAGGGTCTGGATGCGGAAGTAGTTGCCCTTGAATGCGTTTCCGGTTGATGACCAGAATGGGCTGTCGGCTGCGAGAACCTTGTCAGGAGCAGGAAGCTTTGCGCTTGTGTTCTCCTTTGTCCAGGAGTTCTCCAGATAATAGCTGAAGTTGTTCTTCACACCTGTACGGTGGGTAACAGGAACGATTGTGTTTCCGCCCTGTCCGTAGCCGTTGAGGGTAAAGTCAAATCCCTTGTACTCAAGGTTGATGTTGATACCGTAAGTGAAAGTCGGGATTGTTGTACCGATGTTTGTCAAATCAGCTGTTGAAATCTGACCGTCACCGTTGATATCCTTGATGATGGCTGCGCCGTCACTTGCTACGCCCTCATACTCGTAACCAAGGAGGTACCATACAGGGTAACCAGCCTCGAAAGCGTTCTGAATCTTGTAGTTGGTAGATGATGCGGCGGCGTTTGTCTGACGTGCCACGCGGTCTGCAGTTGAGAGAACCTCGTTGTGCAGTGTGGTGAAGTTTGCGTTGATAGAGTAGTTGAATGCTCCGATGCGGTCTCTCCAACCAAGCTCGAACTCCCAACCTCTGTTGAGTACTGTACCGCCGTTGACTGTTGTTGTGCTTGCGCCAAGCTCAGTCGGGATATTGATATCAAACAGAAGGTCCTTTGTTCTCTTGTCAAAGAAGTCGGCGCTGAAGGTCAGACGGTTGTTCAAGAAACGTGCGTCAATACCGGCGTCAATCTGGTCTGAAGTCTCCCAGGTAAGATCCGGGTTAGGAAGACCGTTGCTGTAGTTAGGATGTGAAGCGAATGTTGAGCCAGGAGTGACAACACCATACTGATACCAGTTGTCACCAACTGCGATGGTTGTGGCATAACGATATCCGCTAAGTACGTTGACGTTACCGTTGCGGCCCCATGATCCACGGATTTTCAGGAATGAGAGAGCCTCGGCGTCAATGTTGTCCTTAATGAATGACTCGTTGCTGATTGTCCAGCCTGCTGAGAATGATGGGAAGTAACCCCAACGGTTCTTTGCAGGAAGCTTTGATGAGTCAAATGCGTCTGCACGGAAGTTGGCCTGTACGCTGTAACGGTTGTCGTAGCTGTAAATCAGACGGCCGAAGTATGCGAGAGAAGCAGACTTGCCAGGAACGTTGGTTACGTTCTTTGCCACATCACCCTTTACATAGCTCATATACTGGAACTGAGGATCTGTTGCGGAGAGAATCTCAGCACCGTTAGAGCCAGTGGCGCTTGTGCTGATGTTGTCGTTGTTGTTCTCCTTGTATGACATACCGATCATGGCAGTCAGATCGTGCTTCTGAGCGATTGTGACATTGTAGTTCGCAAAGTTCTCCCACTGATAGTAGTAACCGGTGTTGGTGTTTGCGGAGATTGAGTAGTTGTCCTGTGAGCCACGGCCGATATAGTACGGAGCTGTGAAGTTGTGGCTGTTGTTCTGGCTGATTCTGTAGCCGAAACGTGAGGTGATGGTAAGTCCCTTGACCGGAGTGAGGTTTGCGAAGAAAGTACCATTGATGTTGAAGCCCTTGTTTGTTCCGTCTGATGCGAGAATCTTTGCAAGCGGGTTACCCTCAACGTCGGAATACATTGGAGCTGCGTAGTAGTTGCCGTTCTCATCCTGGAAGAGCCTTTTGTTGGCTCCTGCGAGGTATGCGTCGTATGCGCCTTTGAACTCCACATCCTTTATCTGACTTGGATCGGTATAGTTAATCGGGGAGAGCGGCTCAAGGTTGAGAACTGACTCGAATGAAGATGAGTAACCACGCTGTGATACGCTCTTTGTCTCAAACTTCTCGATAGAGTTTGTGGTTCCTACCTGTAACCACTTGAAGAGCTGGTAGTCAGCATTTACCTGTGCGGTAAAGCGCTGGTAAACGTCTCTGTCACCCTTTACGGCACCGTTGTTGTCAACGAAGTTGAGTGATGTGAAGAAATGACCCTGGTTGTTACCGCCAGAGATGCTCAGTGAGTGCTGCTGGCTCCAAGTCGGCTCAAGATAAGCTCCAATCCAGTCTGTATCGATTACGCCATTGGCATAATCCGGATGCTCGAAGTCATAGTCTGCGATACGTGAGCGCATATACTGTGGGTCATCGATGTACTCAAGACCTACGTACTCGATAAGCTGATCACGGTTCATCAGAGGGCGCTTTCTGTAGTTCTGGTTTGTGAACTTGCCGGTGTATGATACGGTAGCCTTGCCGGTCTGTCCCTGCTTTGTGGTAACCAGAACGACGCCGTTACCTGCCTCTGCACCGTAGATAGCTGCGGAAGCACCATCCTTCAGAATCTCTATTGACTCAATCATTGAAGGATCAAGATACTGGATGCTGTTTACCTGAAGACCATCTACTATATAAAGAGGTGAAAGGTTACCGCCGTTTGAGGAGATACCACGGATACGGATCTCAGAGGCTGCGCCAGGAGCACCATCGGTGATGATGTTGATACCGGCTACCTTACCCTGAAGAGCAGTAGCTGCATCGGTAGTTGACAGAGACTTGAGAGCGTCAGCGTTTACTGAGCCTACGGCACCGGTAAGGTCGCTCTTCTTCTGAACACCGTAACCGATAACCACAACCTCGTTCAGAAGCTCAGTGTCTTCCTGAAGAACGATCTTCATGTTAGGTGTAGCTTTTACCTCCTGTGTGGTGAAACCCATGTAGGAGACAACCAAAGTGGCGTTGGCAGGTACATTCTGAAGGGTAAAGTTACCATCCAGATCAGTGGCGGTACCGTTGCTGGTTCCCTGAACCAGAATAGCGACACCGATCAGCGGCTCATTGTCGCTGCCAGAGATTACCTGACCTGTCACTGTACGAGACTGTCCAAATGCTGAGCTTACAGCAAACAGACACATTGCAACAAAAGCAAAAAACTTTGTTCTCATAAGTTTGACTGTTTAGTAATGAAAAAATTAAAAAATAAGTAAATGTTTCTACCTCAAAATTAAGTTACTATAACCTTTTGCGCTTTCCTATTACGCATTGTAGCTACAAATGTAATCAAATTTTAATTGTGATGCTCGTTTTGCTAATAAAAATTAAAAATAACGATCTTGATGAAACAATTCGGGGATATTATCGTCTGGCGCGTTTTTTTAGAAAAAGAGTATAAAATGTTTCATTGTGTATGATTTTTGCAGCTGATTCTTGACAAAATAAAACTTTGTTGCTGCTTTGTGCTGAAAAGTGAGTATTTTTGTGCTTCAGTACAATAATGGTAACACTATTTATATTTTCCAAGTGAAGGTATTGAAGTTCGGGGGCTCCTCTGTGGGCTCAAAGGAGAGTATTCTCAATGTAAAGAGAATAGTTGAGGCTTGTAATGATGATGTGATTGTCGTGGTGTCGGCTTTGGGTGGCATAACTGATAAACTGATATCCACCGCGCGTCTGGCTGCATCCGGGTCGGCAAAGTATGAGCAGGAACTGACGGCGATGCTTGCTCGTCACGAGGCTATGATACGCGATGTGATTCCCGCAGGTAGCCGCAGAAAGGCCTTTAATGGAGTGCGCAAGCTGTTCGGTGAGCTGACGAACATTATGAACGGCCTTTATCTTATTCACGATTTGTCGGACAATACACTCGATACAGTGGTCAGCTATGGGGAACGTCTCTCCTCGCAGATTGTGGCACAGCTGATAGATGACATCAGGCTTTTCGATGCACGTGACTTTATCAAGACCGAGCACGGCCGTCACGTCATAGACAGCGAGAAGACTGACTGGCTGATACGTGAGGCTTTCATAGACATGCCGCATCGCTCTTTGGTGCAGGGGTTCATCGCATCGGACACCGAGACCGGCGATATCTCCAATCTTGGACGTGGCGGCTCGGACTATACAGCCTCTCTGATAGCGGCCGCACTTAGTGCTGACTCGTTGGAGATATGGACCGACGTGGATGGCTTCATGACCGCCGACCCAAGGGTGATAAGCACTGCCTACACCATCAATGAGCTGAGTTATGTTGAGGCTATGGAGCTGTGTAATTTCGGCGCCAAGGTGGTGTATCCTCCAACCATATATCCTGTCTGCCTGAAAAATATACCTATTAAGATTAAGAATACCTTCAACCCCGATGCGGAGGGTACGATAATTGTAAAGGAGCTACCTGCTGGATCTAAGTCCATCAAGGGTATTTCGAGCATCAACGATACGGCACTCATAACAATGAGCGGTCTCGGAATGGTGGGCGTCATTGGTGTGAATTTCCGTATATTCAAGGCTCTGGCGAATAAGGGCATCAGCGTGTTTATGGTGTCGCAGGCATCTTCTGAGAACAGCACGTCAATAGGCGTGAGGAATATGGATGCCGACAACGCCTGCGAGGTGCTCAGCCAGGAGTTTGCAAAGGAGATAGAGCTTGGCCAGATATTTCCGATTCGCGCAGAGAAGAATCTTGCTACCGTGGCTATCGTGGGCGAGAATATGCGTCAGACTCCGGGCATCGCCGGTAAACTTTTCGGCGTACTGGGACGTAACGGTATAAATGTTATTGCCTGTGCTCAGGGTGCATCTGAGACAAACATCTCGTTCGTAGTGGAGAGTAAGTCCCTCCGCAAGTCTCTGAATGTGATACACGACTCCTTTTTCTTGTCTGAGTATCAGGTGCTGAATCTTTTCATCTGCGGTGTGGGAACTGTTGGCAACAGCCTCATTAACCAGATACGTCAGCAGAGGGAGAATCTGACGCGTGAGCGTGGCCTGCGACTTAATGTTGTGGGAATAGCCCGCGGAAGTAAGGCTATATTCAATCGCGATGGTATAGATTTAAAGAACTATAAGGATCAGTTGGAGAATGGAGATGCAAGTAATCTGGAGCACTTGCGCTCGGAGGTCATTGGAATGAACATTTTCAACTCCGTATTTGTGGATTGTACCGCGAGTGCGGATGTGGCCAGCCTCTATGGCGATTTTCTGAATCACAATATATCGGTTGTGGCCGCAAACAAGGTGGCGGCATCTTCCGATTATGATAATTACGCCTCTCTGAAGCAGACGGCCCGCAAGCGTGGTGTCAAATTCCTGTTCGAGACCAACGTGGGCGCCGGCCTTCCCGTTATCAATACCATCAATGACCTGATTAACAGCGGTGACCGCATTCTGAAGATTGAGGCGGTGCTGAGCGGCACACTCAATTTCATCTTCAATATGATAAGCTCGGAGTGCAAGCTCAGTGATACAGTCCGTCTGGCTAGGGAGAAGGGTTTCAGCGAGCCGGATCCGCGTATTGACCTGTGCGGACGTGATGTAATACGCAAGCTTGTCATTCTGGCGCGCGAGAGCGGCTATAAGGTTGAGCAGAGCGATATTGATACAACACAGTTCATTCCTCAGGAGCTGCTGGAAGGCTCTTTGGAGGAGTTCTGGGCCAAACTCCCGTCGCTCGATGAGGACTTCGAGAAGCGCAGACAGGCTCTCGAGAAGTCTGGCAAAAGGTGGCGCTATGTGGCAAAGATGGAGTATGGCAAGTGCCGCATATCTCTTAGTGAGGTGAATGAGTATCATCCGTTCTACAATCTGCAGGGAAGCAACAACATCATTCTTCTCACCACCGAGCGATATAAGGAATATCCTATGATGATTCAGGGCTATGGCGCCGGTGCCGCTGTCACAGCAGCCGGTGTCTTTGCCGATATTATGAGCATTGCCAACATCTGATATGAAGTATATAGTAATACTTGGTGACGGAATGGCCGACTGGCCGTGTCCGGAGCTTCAAGACAGGACCATTCTTCAGGCAGCGCGTAAGCCATATATGGATATGCTGGCCTCGAAGGGTCGTACCGGTATGATAAAGACCGTTCCCGACGGCTTCACTCCCGGCAGTGAGGTGGCCAATATGGGTGTGCTGGGCTACGATGTGAATAAGGTGTTCGAGGGCAGGGGAGTCCTTGAGGCCGCCAATATAGGTGTGGATATCAAGCCCGGGCAGATGGGTATGCGTTGCAACATCATCTGCGTGAGGGACGGATGTATCAAGAACCATTCAGCCGGTCATATATCCACCGGGGAGGCCTCACAGCTTATTGATGCCTTGGAGAGAGAGCTTGGCACAGACAAGGTGCATTTCCATTGCGGCATCCAATATCGTCATTTGCTTACTGTTGATGGCGGTGACAAACGTCTTGTCTGCACTCCGCCTCACGATGTTCCCGGGCAACCGTTTATGCCGTTGCTTGTAAAGGCATCCGTGCCCGAGGCAGAGCCCACTGCCAGTCTGCTCAATGACCTTATCCTGAACTCGCAGGAGATTTTAGCCGCACATCCTGTCAATCTAAGGCGTGTGGCCGAGGGAAAGGATCCAGCCAACAGCATCTGGCCCTGGTCTCCCGGATATCGTCCCAGGATGAATACCCTTTCTGAACTCTTCCCGTCTATCCAAAGCAGTTCTGTAATCTCAGCCGTTGACCTTATAAAAGGTATAGGTCATTATGCTGGTATGAATGTGATAGATGTGGAGGGCGCTACCGGTCTGTTTGATACGAACTACGAGAACAAGGCGAGGGCCGCAATCGATGCCTTGCGTACGGACAATTTCGTGTATGTGCACGTGGAGGCTCCAGATGAGGCCGGCCACGAGGGCAATGTGGCTCTGAAACTGCGTACCGTTGAGGATCTTGACCGTCGTCTGATAGGTCCGGTGTTCGAGGCTGTAAAGGACTGGACGGAGCCTGTCAGCTTTGCCGTATTGCCCGACCATCCCACACCTTGCGCGCACAGAACCCATACGTCAGATCCTGTTCCGTTCCTTATATACCGTCCGGGAATGCAGCCCGATACGGTTGACTGCCTCGACGAGGAGTCCTGTAAGTCAGGAGGATACGGCCTGCTTCAGGAAGGTACCGACTTTATTAAATTGTTCTTGAATAATAATTGATTATGAGATATTACAGCACAAACCATAAATCTGATGATGTGTCGCTTCGCGATGCGGTAGTACGCGGTCTTGCTCCAGACAGAGGCTTGTATATGCCGGAACGTATCAAGAGTCTGCCAAAGACTTTCTACGATACCATTGCGGATATGACGCTTCAGGAGATCTCGTATCAGGTTGCCGATGCCTTCTTCGGTGAGGATATCCCCGCAGAGGATTTGAGGCGCATTGTCTATGATACGATGGCGTTCCCCATACCGGTTGTCAAGGTTGAGGATAATATATATTCGCTTGAGCTTTTCCACGGCCCGACACTGGCGTTCAAGGATGTGGGCGCAAGGTTTATGGCGCGTCTGTTAGGCTATTTCAACCGCGATGAGAGCCGGCTGGTGAATGTGCTGGTGGCCACATCGGGCGATACCGGAAGCGCTGTGGCCAACGGCTTCCTTGGCGTTGAGGGCGTACACGTCTATGTGCTCTATCCGAAAGGCAAGGTCAGCCCTATACAGGAGTGTCAGTTCACAACTCTTGGACAAAACATAACGGCGGTTGAGGTGGATGGCGTGTTCGACGACTGCCAGGCCCTTGTCAAGAACGCTTTTATGGATGCTGAGCTCGGCTCAAGAATGAGACTGACTTCGGCAAACTCCATCAATGTGGCGCGATTCCTGCCACAGGCATTCTACTATTTTGGCGCATATGCTCAAATGAGGAAAGCCGGCAAGGTAGACAATCTGGTGATATGTGTGCCAAGCGGTAATTTCGGTAACATAACCGCCGGCCTGTTCGGATGGAAGATGGGGCTTCCAGTAAGCCGCTTCATTGCGGCCAACAATGCCAATGACATATTCTTTAACTACTTGCAGAGTGGTGTATATTCACCCAAACCATCGGTACAGACACTTGCCAACGCTATGGATGTAGGTGATCCGAGCAACTTTGCCCGCGTGCAGGCGCTTTATTATGGCTCGCACAAGGATATCTGTGCCGGAATAAGCGGCGCTACCTACAGTGATGAGCAGATAAAGGAGACCCTTAAGGAGGTGTTCCTGCGTACAGGCTATCTTATGGATCCTCACGGTACCTGCGGATACAGGGCTCTGAAAGAACAACTCAGGCCAGACGAGTGCGGCGTGTTCCTTGAGACTGCGCATCCTGCCAAGTTCAAGGAAAAGGTAGATGCCATCACTGGCGGAAACGTGGAGATTCCCGCACGTCTTCAGGAGTTTATGAAGGGAACCAAGCAGAGTGTTCCTGTAAGCAAGGAGTACTCCGATTTCCGTTCCTTCCTGATGTCTGAGGCAAGGTAGAATGATATCCGGGCCTCTGTCTCTGACGCGACTTGAAATACCCGTAAGCGAGATATATTCCGCAATGGGTTTCAAGAATGTGGCTCCCGATGCTGTTAGCCGCGAAACCACAGAAATGTTGCTGAGAGAGGCGGAGGAATTCATCAGTCCGCAATTCGAGTATCTTTTTCTGGACGGCAGCCACTCCGACGGCAATGTGTCTATTGGCGGTGTGACATTCGATACGGGACACATTATCTCCAGACAGCTTGGCGGCTCGGAGCGTTATGCGGTCTTTGTGGCGTCGGTGGGCAAGGGCTGGCTCAAATGGATGGATGTGCTGCGCGAGCGTGACGATGTGCTCCAGTCCTTCATAGCCGACTGCATAGGCAGCCAGATTGTGGAGAGTACGGCAGACTATATGGAAAAGGTGCTTCAAAGTGAGCTTGACACGTCCGGCTGGCATCGAACCAACCGTTTCAGCCCGGGCTATTGCGGCTGGAGCGTATCACAGCAGCCATTGCTCTTCAGTCTGTTTCCGGAGAAGAACCCTTGTGGCATATCGCTTACAGACTCGTGCCTGATGATGCCTGTAAAATCCGTAAGCGGCATAATTGGTGTGGGTGGAAGCGTAAGGTATCTGCCATACACCTGCAACATCTGTACTATGCAGATGTGCTTCCGTCGCAAGCACTGACAGCTGTTATCTCTTATCGGTTCCTTTTGATTCCAACGCCTGATTGTACATCTTTATCAGTGCGTCAATGGAGTTGTGTATTGAGTATTGGCGTGCGGCATCGGCATATACCTGTCCCATCCTGATGCGCTCATCCGGGTGCTCAATCCACCAGTCAATGCGTTCCGCCAAGGCCCTTGCATTCTCGCTCGGAAAGGTGCTTCTCTCATCGAGCGCCACATCCGATGTGGCTATCAGCTCACCTTTCGCAATAACGGGTATGACTCCCTCCCTGATGGCCTCAATGCAGCCAAGCCCCTCAACCTCAATCTTTGCGCAATGTATGTACAGGTATGATTTCTCGGCTATGGCTTTCAACTCCTTGGGATTGTTATGAAAACGGAATACCGGCTCATACCTCAGGGTGCCGTCTGACATTAGCCTGTCACACATCCTCTTCAGCTTTTCCTGGAATTTTCCCTTGCCTGCGAAATAGAGCTGAATCTGGGATGCGTGTCTGGAATACCTCATTGCCTTGATCAATGTCTCCTGACCCTTTACGGCGGCAAACCTGCCTATTGACAGCAGTATGTATGGCGACATCTGCGGCTCTTTCGCTATGACTTTCTCCGCTGGAATCCTGATTCCGTTGGAGATAACGTGCAACCTTGATTTGAAATTCCACTTCTCCAGCAGGTTCCTGACCGTCTTGCTAGGGCACTGAACGTCCGTGCAGTGATTGAAGTATCTGTTTCTCCAGGCTTTCATCAGAATACGATTGGAAAGCCCGAATGAGCAGAAAGGAATCTCGGAGAGAAGATTCTGCGTATATAGGTGGAACGTGCCTACTACAGGCTTTCCCAGTTCCTCCGCCACCTTTATTGCTTCTTTCTGAAGGAACAGCGGCTCCTCAATGTGAATAATATCGGCCCATTCGACCGCTTTCCTTACAATGTCCTTCTCAATCTGGGCATAGCAGAATCCGTTGGCGTCTATTATGGGCTGGAAGATCGGGAAGTGGTATTTTTTCAATCTGAACTCCGGCTGATCTCCAGTGGGGTCATTGTTCTCTGATGAGAGCAGTCTTACATCAATACCCGCCTCTTTCAGAAACCTTGTGCAGGTTCTTGCCGATGTGCAGATTCCGTTTCCGGGGATATATACGTTGTTGCAGACAAATAGTACTTTCATTGCATTTCAATTCTTTTCTCACTATCTGAGTGAGCGGTAATCCTTGAATAAGACATAAAGTATCACGGGCGCGCCAATCACCGGCGTGAGAGCGTTGAGCGGTATAAGTCCGCGGTCTCCAGGTATTGAGCTCAGTACATTGCACAGTAACGCTATGCAGGCTCCTGTCAGTATGGTCACAGGCATCAGACTACGGTGATTTCCGGATTTCAGAATAAGGCGTGCCAGATGAGGTACGGCAAGGCCGATAAATGATATCGGTCCGCAATATGCTGTGGTTACGGCTACCAGCAGACCTGTGGCCAGCAGCAGCAATGTGCGTGTACGCTTTATGCTGATGCCCAGATTCGCGGCATAGTTGTCGCCAAGCAACAGTGCATTCAGCGGTTTTATCAGCAATATCGCCACAACTGTTCCTGCCAGGGTTACAATACAGAAGAATGGCAGCTGACTGAGAGTGACTCCCCCGAAGTTTCCCATTCCCCACATAACGTATGAGTGTACACCCTCAGCTGTTGAGAAGAAGTTGAGAAGCGATATTGCGGACGAGGTAAGATAGCTGATCATTATTCCGGCAATAAGCAGTATGACCGGACTCTTGAGCCTTGCCGATAACAGCAGTATCAGTCCCATTACAGCCAATGCTCCGGCAAATGCTCCGGCCACTACCGACAGACCGCTTCCTATAGTGAGCGAGCCGGCCGTGATGTTGCCTCCGAACAGCATCATTACTAAAGCTACTCCCAGTCCGGCGCCTCCGTTTATGCCGAGTATGTCTGGACCGGCCAGCGGGTTGCGGAATGCGGTCTGCAGCATCAGTCCGGCCGCAGATAGCGACACTCCCGACAGCAATGCGGTTATGGCAGCCGGCATTCTGGATTGCAGTACAATGAAATCCCAGCTCTCCTTGCCCGATGTACCGCCTGAAAGAATGACTGCCACACCACGCAGCGGTATGCTTACCGTGCCGAAGGAGAGGTTGGCAATGATCAGCAACAGAATTGCCGCTGCCAATGCTGCGCATATTCTTCTGGGGTGTGTGGATGTATCCATTGCTCTTTTCTGTTACTCCTGACGATACTGGTTCGGTGTCATTCCTGTGTGGCTCTTGAAGAAGCGGAAGAAAAACGACTGGCTTGGAAAAGAGAGAAACGATGCGATCTCCTTTATTGAGATGTTGGAGTGCCTGAGAAGATTCTTGGCGGAGAGAATTACGAATTCGTCAATCCACTGCGGTCCTGATTTACCGCTCACATCCTTTATTACTTTTGACAGATACTTAGGTGTCACGCACAGCTGATCCGCATAGAATCCCATCATACGCTCACTACGGTGGTTGTCGGCCGCAAGTTTCATAAACTGCTCGAACATACCCAGGTTCCTGGTGGATTTCAACGGGGTCTGGGCGGCAGCCGCATCCATAGTCTTATGCAAGAAACCTGCGAACTGGTAGAACACGGAGAGAATTACCGATGTGACACTCTCGCGCGCATATTGCGAATCCTGATTGATGAGGTCGCGTACCAGTGTGAGGTATTTGCCAAGCAGGGATATCTCTTCGTCTGTCAGTGAGATGCAAGGGTTGCGCAGAATGGTGATGGCCTCCAGTATCACGCTTGAAGGGTCGAAGCCTATGTTCTTGAAAAAGCCTTCTGCCACATTGATGATGGTAACTCTGCATTCCGACAAGTCCTGCTCCCCGGGAGCTGACAAGCGTACTATGTTTCCCGGGGTGACAATCATCATCATTCCCTGCCTCAACGTATACTCGCTCAGGTTGATATTGCACTTAACCTCTCCCTGCGAGCAAAAGGCGGTCAGGTAGCTGTCTATCTTGAACGGGTAGCTCAACTGACTGAAATTGTTTTTGCAAATTTGACGTGCTATGACAAAATCGTCCTCAATGCCGATGACGTCACCGCCTATCAGCATCTCTTTAACCATTGATGGAGTTACCCTTATCTCTTGCTGATTGTTCATTTCGGTTCCTTTTCCGACAAAAGTATACTAAATTCGCGACAAAAAATCTTAAAAAAGTGTAATATCCGACTTATTGATACTAAAAGTGAGAATTTTTCTTCCTTTCCTACGGCATAAAGTGAATAATTTTGCGTGGTGAAATCAGAAAGAGAAATGGGAAAGTCCGATATTGTTAGAAAACTGGTCGCGATGCTGGCGCTCCTGCCGGTGTTCGCTTTTGCCGGAGCACAGCAGGTGCTTACACTTCAGGATTGCCGGAATCTTGCTATGGCAAACAACAAGGCATCGCTCATAGCACGGGAGAAAGTAAATGCCGCGGTCTATGACAACAAGGCCGCACGTGCAAATTATTTCCCAAAAGTCTCGGTGACTGGCGCCTATCTTCATAACAGCGATGGAATCTCGCTGCTTGACGAGTCTTCGGTGGCATCGCTGTCGGGTATTGGCACATCTGTGGGCAATACCCTTACCGGATATGTAATGCAAATGATGACGGATCCGAAGTTTCTCCAGACGCTGTCTGCAGATGCCGGGCTTCAGTACCTGGTAGGCAAATTGAGCGCGTTGGACATAGCGGAGCCTCTGAATGCCATCGGCTCACGTGTGGCTGACAAGTTCAACTTCGATGCCACCAATATATATGTGGGTGCCGTAACGGTAGAGGAACCCGTATATGCGGGTGGCAAGATACGCGCATATAATAAGGTGACAGCATATGCGGAGGAACTGGCTGCCGCCCAGCTGGAGGGCGAGGACCGCAAGGTGCTTGTTACCACAGACGAGGCCTATTGGCAGATTGTCTCAATAGCCGCCAAACTTGAACTGGCTCAGAAGTATGTAGAGTTACTTGAGAAACTTGACTCAGATGTTGAGAAAATGAGGAACGAGGGAGTTGCCACAATGTCGGACCAGCTTGCCGTTAAGGTGAGGCTTAATGAGGCTGAGATGACCAGACTGAGGGCACAGAACGGCCTTGCACTCTCCAAAATGCTCTTGTGCCAGCTTTGCGGTCTTGATATCCACAGCGATATTGTTCTGGCAGATGAGAACAATCTGGAGATGCCGGTGCCGGCAGCCAGGCTGGAATACACAAGTCTGGATATCGAGGAGAACAGGCCAGAGCTGAAAAGCCTGCGTCTGGCTGCCAGAATGTATGACCAGAAAACAAAGATTGTTCAGTCTGACTATCTTCCCACACTTGCTTTGATGGGCAATTATCTGCTTACGAATCCGAATCTGAAACACGGCTTCAAGAATGAGTTCAGCGGGCTTTGGAGCGTGGGTGTCGTGGCCAGGATACCGGTGTTTCATTTTGGAGAGGGGCTTAACAAGATACGTCGCGCCAAGTCCGATGCACTGATAGCGCAGTATCAGCTGGACGAGGCCCGTGGAAAGATATCGCTCCAGGTTACCCAATATGAGCAGAAGATTGCCGAGGCGGACTCACGTCTTGATATGTCTCTGCACAATATGGACAATGCCAGGGAGAACCTGCGTATGGCGGAGATAGGCTTCAGGGAGGGTATGCTTGAGCCGAACGTGGTGATGCAGGCGCAGACTGCTTGGATGCAGGCCCGCTCGGAGGAGATAGATGCACGGATAGACAGGATTATGGCCGATGTCTATCTGCGTCAGGCAACGGGAATGTGGAATAATTAAAATCATATAAGGTTTATGGAAAATAAAGCTCAGAGAGTCAATGTGGCTTTGGCGATAGGTGTGTTTGCTGTCATAATCTTTATTGTATGCCTGATAGGGATAATATCGTTCAACCGTAAGGATAACGGTATCATTCAGGGACAGGCAGAGGCGGGGGAGTATCGTATCTCCAGCAAGGTACCTGGCAGGATACTTGAGATACGGGTGCGTGAAGGCCAGATGGTCAATGCCGGTGATACACTCGCGGTGCTTGAGGCTCCCGACATTGAGGCCAAGCTTGCTCAGGCAGAGGCTGTCCGTACTGCCGCCACAGCCCAGAACGCCAAGGCTCAGAAAGGTGCCCGCGATGAGGAGATACAGGCCACATACGAGATCTGGCAGAAGGCCAAGGCTGGTCTTGAGATAATGGAGAAATCATACAAGCGCGTTGAGAACCTTTTTGCACAGGGAGTAGTGAGCGAGCAGAAACGCGATGAGGCGAAGGCTCAGTATGATGCGGCCGCAGCAACCGAGAAAGCTGCCCATGCCCAATATACAATGGCAAAGACCGGTGCCGAGGCCGAGATAAAGGAGATGGCAGCCGCCCAGATGCGTCAGGCCGAGGGCGTCGTGGCCGAGGTGAGCTCGTACATAGCCGAGACATATCTGTTAGCTACCACACCGGGTGAGGTGAGCGAGATATTCCCGATGCCGGGAGAACTGGTAGGTACAGGAGCCCCAATAATGAACATAGCCGTTATTGACGATATGTGGGCGTCGTTCAACGTGCGCGAGGACCTGCTTAAGGATCTCACTATGGGAAGCCGCCAGAAAGCATACGTGCCGGCTCTTGACAAGGACATTGAGGTGGAGGTGACATACATCCGCGACCTGGGCTCGTATGCCGCGTGGAAGGCTACAAAGGCAAATGGCGAGTATGACCTGAAGACTTTCGAGGTCAGGGCCGTGCCTGCATCGGCGGTTGAGGGGCTTCGTCCTGGAATGACAGTGCTCTTGAACAAGTAATATTCGCGTACAATGCCTGGGAATAGCAGAATATTAAGGATAGCGCGCAGGGAGGTGGGCCGGATACTCAGACGGCCGGTCTATCTGCTTAGTATGGTATGCGCCCCTGTGTTCTGTTTCATTTTCTTCACCACTCTTATGCGTGAGGGACTTCCGCAGAATCTCCCGGCTGGTGTGGTGGATGAGGACAATACTTCTGTAAGCCGTCAGATTCTGCGCAATCTGGACTCGTTCCAGCAGACAGAGATTGTGTGCCAGTGCTCCAATTTCAAGGAGGCGCGCGAGGCTATGCAGAGAGGCGAGATATATGCTTTCTACTACATTCCAAAAGGCATAACGCAGAAGACCCTGCGGTTTGAGCAGCCTAAGGTGTCATTCTACACTAATGCATCGTACATTGTACCTGCCTCGTTGCTTTACAGAGATATGACAATGATGTCTGAGTATGCGTCGGCAGGAGTGGGCCGTGAGACTCTTATGGCACGCGGATACACAATGGATCAGGCCATGGGCTTCCTACTGCCTATACAGATGGATATGCGCGCTGTGCACAACCCGTGGCTCAGTTACTCCATATATCTGAACAACTCACTGCTGCCGGCGGCTCTTATGCTGATGATAATGCTCGTTACGGTGTTTGCGGTCCATACTGAGCTGAAAGACGAGACATCAAAAGAGTGGATGCAGATGGCCGAGGGCAATATATATGTGGCCGCCATAGGCAAGCTGTTGCCTTATGCCGTTGTATTCAGCGGAATGTCCTTCGTGTATCTGGCGTGGCTGTACGGCCTGCTGGGCTTCCCGCTTCACAGCGGCATCTGGCCTATGCTACTGGCTGCCATAATGCTGGTGATGGCATCGCAGGGATTCGCACTGTTCCTTGCGGCGGCAGTGCCATCACTCAGGTGGTCGCTGAGCCTGGCCACACTTTGGGGAGTGCTCTCTTTTCCAATCTGCGGATTCTCCTTCCCGGTTATGGCTATGCCGCCGGCATTGCGGGCTCTGTCTTACTTCTTCCCGCTCAGGTACTACTTCCTGATATATGTGGATCAGGCATTGAACGGACTCCCAATGTACTACTCAGTCTGGTACTACATAGCGCTGATGGCATTCATCCTGCTGCCGCTTACAGACCTGGCTCTCTTGAAGCGTGCTGAGCTGAAATATAAATATTTATACTGATACAACATGGCAGGCTGGTTTGGAAAGGTGTTTGCGGTTATGGCCAGTGAGCTCAGAAAAGTTCTGGGCGATACAGGCGTGCTGGTGTTCTTCTTTGCCGTTCCTCTGTTGTATCCGTTGCTCTACGCATATTTGTACAATCAGGAGGTTGTAAGAGATGTGCCGGTAGCGGCGGTTGATGAGTGCCGCTCGGCAACAAGCCGTGAGTTTCTTCGTAAGTCCGACGCCACTCCCGATTTGAGAATCATATCATACTGTGCTGATATGGAGGAGGCGCGTGAGCTTATCCGCCGCCATAAGGCATACGGAATAATCCACGTACCTGATGAGTTTTCCAGAAAGCTTGTAGATGGCACTCAGGCTACCGTAAACCTGTATTGTGATATGAGCGGCTTGCTCTACTATAAGTCTTTGCTCAGCGGCTGCACCCAGGTCTCGCTCTCAATGAACAAAGACATCAAGTTTGAGCGCCTGTCCGGACTCTCAGACCGAGAGAAGGAGACAACCGCCAAACCCATAGAGTACGAGTATGTGACAATGTTCAATCCTCAGAACGGATTCTGCTCGTTTCTGATACCTGCTGTACTGATACTGATTATCCAGCAGACGCTGGTGTTGGGAATAACACTCATCACCGGAACCGGCATAGAGCGTCGCCGCAAAGGACTGTCCGTACCTGATTACGACAAAGCCGGCCCGCTGGCAGTTCTTACAGGCAAGGGCATCTGCTATTTCGGCGTATATTCCGCCATTGGAATGTATCTGCTGTGCATTGTGCCTATGCTCTTCAAACTGCCTCAACTCTGGCTTCCCGGCAATCTGCTTATGTTTATGGTGCCATTCCTGCTGGCCTGTGTCTTCTTTGCCATAACAATATCGTTCTTCGTGCGCGACAGAGAGTCTTGCTTCCTTTTGTTCGTGTTTATATCAGTACCGCTGCTGTTCATATCAGGCATTTCGTGGCCAACATCGAATATTCCTTCATTCTGGAGAGCCGTCTCGCAGTTCTTCCCCTCTACATTCGGTGTGAATGCCTTTGTCAAGATATCCAGTATGGGCGCAACTATCCAGCAGGTAAGGCACGAGTGCATAGCTCTTTGGATACAGGCAGGAGCGTATTTCATAGCCTCTCTGCTGCTCTACATAGGCAGAGACCGCAAGTATGGCAGAGGCAATGCGGATTTTGACGTGAGATTTGGCTCTACTGCGGCAGATGTCCGTTGATGTTTGCCATCTTGTTGATGATTTCCTCGGAATAGGTCTTTGAGACTGGTATGTGGCGGGCTCCCGTAAAGTCCAGTTCCGCGAACATGCCATCTGCCTCTTTCTGGATAAGGCGTACACGGTTGAGGTTTATGAAGTACGACCTGTGGCAGCGGAACAGATTGTGCTGCTCGCAAATCTCCTCTATCTCCTTCATCTTGTTCCTCAACTGGTACTGAACCAACTTGTCGCCCTTCAGATAGCAGATGTTAACATAGTTGTTGGCTGCCTCAATGTAAAGTATCATCTCTGCCGCCACAACCAGCTTCAGCATATTCTGCGAGTCGCGGAAATGCACCGGACCAGCCTCGTTCCCAATAAGGCCTTTGGCGTACTGTGAAATAATCTCATCCTTGGCCTCAATCCTGTTGTTCCTGTCGTGAAGCTCGGCTATCAGCGAGGTTATTATGTATGGGAACAGCAGAATCGAGGCCGTAACCAGGAACATTGACGGCAGAAGCGAGAAATACGGATCAGCCTTTTTGCCTATGAGCCAGACGAAAAGCGTGATGAACATTGTGATTGCGATACCCTCCATAACCTCCCAGGCTATGTATTGAGTGTGAGTCAGTCTTAGGTAGTCTCTCGTCAACAGCATCGCCATACGGCTTATCAGGGCCACCACCAACTCGATGGATGCCATAATGGCCGCGCGGAATGCCAACTGGCTTATGTCTACATCCAATAACAGGTCTATGTGGAAAGGCTTGAATCCTATCAGAAAGAAAAACGAGTATATCGGTATGAGCAGAATGTAGCATACCAGAATGCTTCTCTCGTAATAAGTCTTTGGAATCTCTTTCATCATATGGTGATGTGTTTTTTGCAAATATATTGTAAAAATCCGCCTTATTTGCCCTGTGGTGAGATTTTTCTTGTGCGAAATTCACCACTATATATTGAAATTCACCACAAAATGCCGGTTTATACACACTAATTCCGGTATGTGTCACAAATATTTTCACATTCTTGACAGGGGTTGTACCTTTGTGGCGTAATTGAAGCAGGAAAATGAGCATTACAGCGCAGATACAGAACCTGAAAGGTGTGGTTCCGGAAGATACTGAGATTAAGGTCCCTTCCGGCGGGTCTTGGATTGACGCTCAACCGGACGAGTACCAGGCTCAGGCGCGTAATATGGCGTGCGGTCTTATGGTCAAGGGCATCAGGAGAGGAGTTGCCGTCAGTATATTGAATGCCTCTGCCGCAGCCGTTGCCTTCATATCATTCTCCTGCAGTCTTGCGCACCTTTGTGTCAAGCCGGTCTCTGAGAACAATGCTGGATTTGTCATTGATGCCTCAGCCGGCGATGTTGACTATCTTGTCAGGATTGGCTCTGCGTGGTCAGGCAAGTATGGCTATCTGGTTGACCGCACATTGCGCCTGATGATGCTCGAAAACCTTAAAACCTTAAAACTGTAAGAAGCTGTTTCGGAACCTTATGACAGGCAGTCTTTGATCATGATTCCGAACAGGTTGCAGGTATGATGCTCCTTTTTATTCATCCAACGGGTGGTAGAAGTTCTTTCCAAGACCACTCTCAGGGTGGAGTATTGATACAAAGTCCTGCAGAAGCAGCTCCGGGTGGAATGAGCTTACCTCGAAGTAGGGGGTGTCATAGACATCGCACACCCAGATATTGCGCTTGCGGAAAGGCTTGAAGCGGGCGTATGATGCGAAGTCCTCTTCCAGAAGCCTGTATGTGAGCTTGTTGCTGGTGGAGCTGTTTTTTAGGAGCCATACGTCGGCATCGGCGGCTTTCTCATAGACACTCTCGAACGAGAGGGGCACGGAGCCGCTTTGCTGATTGCTATCAAAGAGATATGTGCCTCCGGCATCGGCAATCATACGGCCTATGGTGCTTCCTCCTCCGGCCACATACCAGGCTGAGCCGCCACGGGTGTCAAGCATTACCGTAGGTCTGGAGCCGCAGGTGGCCGCCATCTCTCTCAATTCATCATATTTGCCGCAGATGTAGCGGAACAGCGAGTCTGTCTCAAGACCCTTGCCGAACAGCCTCCCGTAGAATCGCATCCACTCGGCGCGCCCAAGCGGTGATGTCTCCATATAGTCGGCGCACTCAATAAGCGGTATGCCTAGTTTCTCCAGCTGTCCGTACCCGCTCTCCTGGAATGGCGATACAAAGATTGCGTCGGGCGACAGGCTTATGATGCGCTCTATGTCGGGATGCATGCTGTTTCCGCAATTCTGTATGCTTCCATCTGCCAGAAGTGCGTTTATGAGCGGGTCCTTGATGTATTCGGGCTCGCAGACTCCCGCGATGCTGCCCGCAAGGCCTGTCTCAGAGAGTAGTCTGGCAATACTGTTGGTCATAACCACAACGTGTCGGAGTGGTATATGGACAGTGCAGTCTGTCTTGGAATAGCTGAAACCGGATGGCTTGACAGAGCTCAGGTGATATGTCCGCAGGGTATTGCCGCTTTTCCAAGGGTTAGCTATGACGGCCGTGGTGTCATTGTCCTGCTCAGTGATGCTCAACAGACTTGAATGTGTGGTGATGTCGTTTTCTTTGCCGGTCTCTTTCTGTCCGGCGCATCCGGCCAGTAGAGACAGCGATAATGCTATGGCTGCGAGTATTCTCATCTTGTTCTTGAAATGCTTCCGCAAAAGTAATTTTTGTATGTCATATTGCCCGCGTTTCCGTACCAAACTTATTAAGTAATCTTCAAAAAACACCTTGGTAATCTCTCCGAATCTTTTTCGCCCGAAAGATTCATCTCATCAGTCGCAATGCCCGCATAGCTCCTTCTTCGATAATCCTTTCTGACTGAAAAATCTTCCGGCTTTCTTACCAACTTATTTTTATACGTTTACTAACTTTGCAAAAATCAAATTGCGATTATGTCTGAGGAAATGAACCTTGTAGCTGATCTGGCTCTTATTCTTGTTGCTGCCGGAGTCTTCACAATCATATCGAAAGCATTGCGTCAGCCGCTTATTCTCGGCTATATAGTGGCTGGCTTTGTAGTTGGCCCGCATCTGGGGCTTTTCCCTGACATCACCAGCACTGAGGCTGTAGATCAGTGGTCTGAGATAGGTATCATTTTCCTGCTGTTCGCACTTGGACTTGAGTTCAGTTTCAAGAAACTGCTCAAGATAGGCAGCAGCGCGCTGATTACTGCCGGTACTATATGCATTGGTATGTTCCTGGCTGGAATCATTACCGGCAGGCTGATGTCGTGGAGTATGATGGAGAGCATTTTTCTGGGTGGTATGCTCTCAATGTCCTCAACGACCATAATAATCAAATCGTACGATGACCTCGGGCTGAAAAATAAGCCGTATGCGGCTCTGGTTTTCGGTTCTTTAGTGTTCGAGGACCTGATAGCGGTACTGCTTATGGTGCTGCTCTCCACTATGGCTGTATCGAACAAGTTCGCAGGTGGCGAGATGATTATGGGCCTGGCAAAGCTGGCGTTCTTTCTGATTCTGTGGTTCCTTGTTGGCATTTTCCTGATTCCCACACTGCTGAAGAAAGCGCATAAATACCTGAATGACGAGATTCTGCTGATAGTGGCAATCGGTCTATGTTTCGGTATGGTAGCTCTGGCCAGCTATGTAGGCTTCTCATCGGCATTGGGCGCTTTCGTGATGGGCTCTATTCTGGCAGAGACGCTTGAAAGCGAGCACATCCGCCATCTTGTGAGCGGGATAAAAGACTTGTTTGGCGCTATTTTCTTTGTGTCGGTGGGCATGATGGTGGATCCGGCTGTCATAGGGCAGCACTGGGGCACCATATTAATTTTAGCACTGGTGTCGGTATGTGGTATCCTGCTGTTCTCCACAAGCGGCTCAATCCTGTCCGGACAGGGGCTGGAGAACTCTGTACATACCGGATTCAGTATGGCTCAGCTGGGTGAGTTCGCATTTATCATAGCAGGTTTAGGAAGCTCGCTCGGTGTATTGCGCGATTTCATTTATCCTGTGGTGATAGCTGTGTCGGTGCTTACAACCTTCACCACACCCTATATGATAAAGGCTGCTGATCCGGCATACGCGTTTCTGAGCAAGCATCTGCCAGAAGGCATAATAAACCGCATAAATGCATCGTCCGGTAAAAGCCGTACAGCCGCATCGGCCAACGAGTGGCGCAAGCTCATCAAGGATTACCTTCTCAGGGTTACGCTCTATGGGGTGGTGCTGATTGCCATATCAATAGGCTCCCATCTGTATCTGGACAACCTTATTGATAAACTGCTGCCGTCTATTTCGGGAACGCTGAAGAGCACTATCAGCGTTGTGGTTACTCTGGCGGTAATGTCTCCGTTCCTTGTGGGGCTTGCCGTAAAGGGCTCGTCAATAGCTAAGTCTTCGGACAAGCTTCTGAAGGAGAAAGATGGCAATTTCTGGCCTGTCATCGCGCTGGCTCTGTTGCGCATATTCATTGCAATGTATTTTGTGCTGTTTGTGGTAGTGGGCCACTTTGACATCTCGTTCCTGATGGTGTTGCTGATTCTTGTGGTTGGCGTGCTGTTCTTCTTCCTGGCAAGGAAGAGCCTGATTCACTTCTCGGCGCTGGAGGACCGTTTCATAGCAAACCTGAATGAGAAGGAGATGCACGAGCGCAGGATGGCCCCTGTAACCACCTCGGTAAATGATATATTCACAGGCTATGATGTGCGCACCGGGCTGTTTGATGTGCCACAGGAGTCAACGTTCGCAGGAAAGAGCCTGAAGGATCTGCCGCTCCGCGACATATCGGGAGCCAATATCGTAAAGATTATGCGCGGAAAACTAAGCCTTACTATTCCGTCGGGCGATGAGATGATATTCCCTGGTGACCGTCTGCTGGCAGTGGGCACCTCAGAGCAGCTGGAGAGCCTGCGCCAGGCTATGTGCGATAATGTTTTAGCATCAGCTCAGAAAGACGAGGAGTTTGAGCTGGAGCCTCTGACACTTCAGGAAGACTCATATCTTGCGGGCAAGACTCTGCGCGAGGCCGATATGCGCTCGTATGGCTGTATGGTGATAAGCCTGCTGCACGATGGCGAGCTGATAGCAAACCCGAAACCTGATTACAGGTTCCGG
The DNA here is from genome assembly GCA_045597985.1 of Bacteroidaceae bacterium. Classification (GTDB taxonomy): domain Bacteria; phylum Bacteroidota; class Bacteroidia; order Bacteroidales; family Bacteroidaceae; genus Colenecus. Next base: position 35,823 of record JAZLLE010000016.1, read on the forward strand.
GCTGGCGATGTGGTCTGGCTGGCCGGTGAGAAGTCGGCCTGCGACTGGTGGGGATAATCCCGTTACTTCATTTTAAGCCAGGTGCCAAGCTCTTTCATTGTGGGCTTGCGTCCGTGCATGAATATTCCTATCCGGTAGATTCTGGCAGCTATCCAGGTTGTCAGGATGAACGAGGCGAACAGTATTACCAATGATACTATTATCTGCCAGGTGGGGATGTCGAACGGTATGCGGGCCATCATTACTACCGGCGATGTGAATGGTATCATGGAGAACCAGAACACCATATTTGAGTTCGGGTCGTTGAAGACAGACATCATCACTATGATTGACAGTATGATGGGCAGCATAAGAATTGTGTTGAACTGCTGTGCGTCTTGAATGGAGTCAACGGATGAGCCTGCTGCGGCGAACAGTGACGCGTAGAGCAGGAAACCGCCAATGATGTAGAGCAGCATCCATACGAATGTGAGCAGAATCTTTGATACATCGCCGAATGTCATAGCTATGTCTGATGCGAATGAGCCGGCGTCCTGTATTGAGGTGGCAGGTATCATAGGAACCAGCAGCTTGCTGGCGGTGGCAATAAGGAAACCCCAGATGGCTATCTGTAATGCGGCAACGGCGGCAATGCCAAGAATCTTGCCCATCATCAGCTCAAACGGTGAGCAGGAGGTTACCATCACGTCGAGCACGCGGCTCTGCTTCTCCTCTATGACGGTGGTGAGTACCTGCTGGCCGTACAGGATGATGAACATATAGAGCATCAGTCCCAGAAGCATACTGATGATCATTGAGATATCTGATGATGTCTGCTCCATTGAGTCCTGATCTCCCGAGCCGTTGTTCTTCATTGTCTTCATTGACACACGCACGTTGGCATCGTTAATTATCTGGTCAAGGTTCTCAATGTCGTAACTGCGCAGCCTTGCGTTGCGGAGTACATCGTTGAGCTGTCCGGATATCTCTTCCTCAAGCATTACAGATGATGACGAGTTGGTGAGAAGCTGCACGTGCTCCGGATGCTCCAGAACATCGCTTCCAATCCATAGTATGCCGAATGCCTTCTCCTCGTCGTTGTACTCTCTGCTGGCATCCTGAAGGGTCTTGCCGTCAAGAATAGTGAATTCCACATTTTTGTTGGATTGCAGGGCCTTGCTGGCGTATCCGTCCTCGGTGTCATCAATAACCATAATCTTCTTTGCGTCGCTCACATTGTGCAGCATCATCAGTGAGGGGGCGGCGCCTATTGCGATAATAAACAAAGGTGTGAGAATGGTAGTGATGATGAATGATTTTTTGCGTACCCTCTCCCTGAACTCGCGTGAGATTATAATACCAATCTTGCTCATAATGATTCTTGTTTATAGTGTACCGTTCACGGCACGGATGAATATATCGTTCATACTTGGAATCATCTCCTGGAATGAGCGCAGGCGGCAGCCCTCGTTCAGAAGGGCAATGACATCGCGCACGTCCTCGTCTTTGGAGATGTGGATTTTCTGCTGGGTGAATCCGCCTATCAGCCCCTCGGGCTCTCCTATGCATTCGGCTTTCCCCTCAATCAAGGTGCCGATTGGCTGGACAGGCTCGCTATAGACAATCTGGAAAGTGTTGCCTCCGGCCTTGCGCCTTATCTCGCCCACTGAGCCGGAAAGGATGTTCCTTGACTGGTTGATCAGGGTGATGTCATCGCAAATCTCCTCTACGGACTCCATGTTGTGGGTTGAGAAGATGACGGTGGCGCCATTGTCGCGCAGGCGAAGAATCTCGCGCTTTAGAAGGTCTGCGTTGATTGGGTCGAAACCTGAGAACGGCTCATCAAAGATAAGCAGCTTAGGCTGGTGTACAACCGTGCAGATGAACTGAACCTTCTGTGCCATACCCTTGGAGAGGTCCTCAATCTTCTTGTCCCACCAGTCACTGATGTTCAGACGCTCGAACCATTCCCTGAGCCTGGCCTGTGCCGCAATACGTTCCATACCCTTGAGACGTGCGAAGAAGACCGCCTGGTCGCCCACGCGCATTTTCTTGTACAGCCCGCGCTCCTCTGGCATATAGCCAATATTGTATATGTCATTAATTGTAATCTCGTGCCCGTCAAGGAACACACGTCCGCAATCAGGTATGGTTATGCGGTTGATTACGCGGATAAGTGTGGTCTTGCCTGCTCCGTTAGGCCCGAGAAGGCCATAGATAGAGCCTTGAGGAATCTCAATGGAGACATCATCCAGAGCCTTGTGTCCGGTGTATGTCTTTGATACATTCTCGACTTTTAGAATCGGATTCATTATTTTCTCTTTTTTGTGCTTGTAAGTGCGTTATATACTATATCCGCAATTCTCTGCTGTCCCTCCTCGTTCGGATGTATGGTGTCAGGGAAGTACTCTTTATGCCCCAGGAATGGAGTGTTGAGATCTATAAGGCTCAGCCCTTCCTCTGCCGCCACCTCTTTTATTATAGGGATGATGTTACCGCTGATGATACTGTCGTTGATGGCCCACGCGTGTCCCATAGCAGGGGTGGGGAGGCACAGCCATACCTCAGGCTTTGAGGGGAGTTCTCTGAAACTGTTTATCAGAAGCAGAAGATCAGACTTGAAGTTCTGTCCGCAAATCCAGTTCTGTGGCTTGCTGTCGTTGGTCCCCAGCATAATTGTGACAATCTGTGGCTGGAATGCTTTGGCATCCTGATATATCTGCTCAGACATATATGGCACGTCGCCGCAATTCATAAGCGTTCTTCCGGAGATGCCGAAGTTACGCACATCGTATCCGCTTCCCAGCAGAGAGTCAAGCAGGGCAGGATAAGTGTCGTGGTCACGGTCAGATATGCCGTGGCCGAATGTGATGCTGTCGCCTACACAGGCTACTCTGACAGGCTCTTTCTGACAACTCAGAAACGCGCTGATGGCAAATACCACACAAATCAGTTGTTTGATACAGGATTTCATATTGTTTGTTATTTAGACACCGGAATAAGTCAAATGCTACACTCTGTTATTCTTTTTTTACGTTGTTTCCGTTTTGGACAATCTCAAGCTGCTTTCGGATGCTTTCCGTGTGTATGGCCTCGAATATTGTCTGGATGCACTGGCGTGCGATGCCCTGACTCTCGCCTTTGGCACTCAATGTGTTGACTATGTCATTGTAACGCTCGGACTGAAGCACTGTAAGGTTGTGCTCTTTCTTGAACTTTCCTATCTCGGAGGCTATCTCCATACGTCTGACAATAATCTCGATCAGCTCTTTGTCGCACTGGTCTATTCTCTTGCGGTATGAGCCCAGGTCAAAGCTCTCGCTGGCATCGGGTTCCTTGTGCGTGATGAGCCTGGCGCACATCTGCACAAATTCATCGGGGGTGAGCTGCTGTCCGGCATCGCTCAAGGCACAGGAAGGATTGATGTGTACCTCTATGAAGAGCCCGTCTGCGCTGAGGTCAAGCGCCTGTTGTGACAATTGGTGTACAAGACTCTTTTTTCCGCCCATATGGCTCGGGTCGCAGAGAATGGGCAACTCCGGAATCCTTCTGTGCAACTCGATAGGAATCTGCCAGTGCGGAGCGTTCCGATAGACGCTCTCGCCATATGTGGGAAAACCACGATGTATGGCGGCAAGTCTTGTAATACCGGCTTTGTTCAGTCTCTCCATCGCTCCAATCCAAAGGTCAAGGTCAGGGCTCACAGGATTCTTTACCAGAACCGGAATGTCGGTTCCGCACAGGCTGTCTGCTATCTCCTGGACCGCAAACGGGTTTGCAGAGGTTCTTGCTCCCACCCACAGAATGTCGATTCCGGCTTTCAATGCCTCCTCAACGTGGTGTGAGTTGGCCACCTCTGTGGTGACCTGCATTCCGGTCTCGGACTTAACTCTTTGCAACCATTCCAGTCCGGGTATTCCTATGCCCTCAAAGCATCCCGGTTTGGTTCTCGGCTTCCAGATACCCGCACGGAATATTCGTACTCCGGCATCGGCCAGAGCGCGTGCGGTCTGCATTACCTGCTGCCCGGATTCAGCACTGCAGGGGCCTGCTATCATTATGCGATGCCGCTCAAAGTCTTTAAATGCCTGTATAGGCTCAATCTCTATCATTTTGATTGTTGACTGCTATTCTTCCTTCATTGATTGAAATCTCCTCCTCAGCACACATATGCTCAAGGACTTTGTCTATATGCTCACTTGGATAAGGCAGGGCGTAGATGTCCCTCTGGGAGTCAGGATGCCCTTCAATTGTGTCAAGTATGTCCGTGCGGATGTTTTCGTATAGCCCTCTGCTGATGCCCGCACTGTGTGCCTGCAGGCAGATGTCGCAACGCATGCAGGGTTCTGTCCTGCGCTCTCCGAAATATGAGAGGAGCATCTCGCTCCTGCATCCGTTCTCTCTTGTGGCATACTCTGTCATTGCTTTGATACGCTCCTTGTACTCCTCCCTTCTGAGCTCATACACCTCTGGCTGGAAGTTCAGCATTGATGACTCAACCCTTGCACGGCTCCATATTATCTGAGGAGTCTTGCGCGCGGGTATATATCTCACATAGCCCATCCTGTCCAGATCGGTCAGAGTGGTGTAGAGGGTGTGCGCGTCTGTCCCGGCCCTCTCGCAAATGAGTCTCTCGTCTATGAAAGCCTGACTTGTGAACACTCCGCTGTATGTTCTAAGTATTATGCTGAGGATCTTTTCGGTTGTCTCATTCTCTGTTGTCAGTCTGTATAGACTCTCACGGGTAGTGGTGAACTGAATGCGGGCGGAGAAATCCTCTTCCTCCACATACTCTATGTATCCCATTCGTGTAAGAATGCGAAGCGCGCTGTCAGTCTGAAGAACGGGCAGGGAGTATTGCTGGCAGAACTCAGACAGGGAGAAGTCAAATGTACACCCCTTGCCGTCGCCCACAGCCATTATGTGATAGTATGCCAGCTTGTCGTAAACCTTTCGTATGAAATCCTTCTCCGGAAACGCATCGCTTACCCGCTTGCTGAGCTTCCTCTTATCACCAGGTGAGTGAAGCAGTACTGCGTACGATGTCTTTCCGTCGCGTCCGGCGCGTCCAGCCTCCTGGAAATAGGCCTCGGGGGAGTCCGGCATATCAACGTGTACCACTATTCGTACATCTGGCTTGTCAATGCCCATTCCGAATGCGTTTGTGGCCACAATGATGCGGTATTTATCTGTTGTCCACTCCTTCTGCCTACGGTCCTTGATGATGTTGTCCAGGCCGGCGTGATAATAGTCTGCGGTTATTCCCACCTGCCTGAGCGCATCGGATATCTCCTTGGTCTCGCGCCTGTTCCTTACATAGACTATTCCCGAGCCGCCAGTTTTCTGCAGAATGGTGGTGAGCTCCTGCATCTTGTTGTCGGTGTGCCGTACTATGTACCAGAGATTCTCGCGGTTGAAGCTCATCCGGAAAAGATTCTTCTCCTTAAAACCCAGCTTGTCCTGGATGTCGCCGGCTACTTTCGGGGTGGCGGTTGCCGTAAGGGCGAGTACCGGTACACCGGGAAGAAGCTCGCGTATTGCGGCAATCTCAAGGTATGCCGGCCTGAAGTCATATCCCCACTGTGAGATGCAGTGGGCCTCATCTACGGTTATCATTGAAACCTTGATGTGCCTCAGCTTGGTCTGGAAAATCTCGGTGGAGAGCCTCTCTGGCGATACATAAAGGAACTTGCATCCTCCGAACACGCAGTCCTCAAGCGTCTCCACAATATCCTGACGCTTCATACCGCTGAATATGGCCGCCGCACGGATTCCACGCTTTTTCAGGTTCTCAACCTGATCCTTCATAAGCGCGATAAGCGGTGTTATGACGATGCACACTCCCTCTTTCGTAAGGGCAGGAACCTGAAATGTGATGCTCTTGCCGCCACCTGTAGGCATCAGGCCGAGAGTGTCCCTGCCCCTGCCGATACTCTCTATGATATCTGCCTGTATTCCACGGAAACTGTCATAGCCCCAGTAGTGCTTGAGTATTTCCAGATATGTCATAGCCCGTCAGGGTGGTGTTATTTCCCAAAGAAGGTATCGCTTGGCTTGATGTTCTCTATCTGCAGGATAGGGTGCCTTGGCCTGAAGTTGTCCTCCTCAAGAGTATAGCAGATGTCAAACGAGCTTTTTGTCTTGATGAGGGACATATATTCGTTCTGACCGAATGCGATGCCTTTTCTGGTATTGTTCGTGCCATCAATCAGGTCAAGCTGAATGTGCTCGTGGCCACGGCCTACAACCTTGCTGCCTCCGTAATCATACACATTGCGCGTGCAGAACACGGGCTTGTGATTTTCCGGACCAAAAGGCTGGAAGCGCATCAGGTTCTTGAAGAAGTCTGGCGTGATTTCCTTGAATGACAGCTCAGCATCAATGTCGATGGTTGCGCTTATCTGCTCAGGCTCAATGTGTGCCGCGACAAATTCCTCGAACCTGCGGGCAAACTCAGGCACATTCTCAACTTTCATTGAGAGTCCGGCCGCATATGTGTGTCCTCCGAAATTCTCAAGCAGGTCCTTGCAGCTCTCAATGGCCTTATAAACATCGAACCCCGCCACTGAGCGTGCCGAGCCAGTAGCTACGTCGCCGGTCTTGGTGAGGACTACGGCAGGACGATAGTATATCTCGGTGAGGCGTGATGCCACAATCCCTATTACTCCCCGGTTCCACTCCTCGTTGTAGAGCACGATGGAACGGCGCTCTGACAGGCTTTCAAGAGAATCTACAATCTGGTTGGCCTCGGCGGTCATACGCTTGTCCTGCTCCTTGCGTTCCTCGTTGTGGTCGTTGATGTTGGCGGCCAGCTCAAGCGCCCTGGCAAAATCGGTCTCGACCATAAGGTCAACGGCCTCCTTGCCGCTGTAAAGACGGCCGGATGCGTTCAGGCGCGGGCCTATCTTGAAAATGATGTCATTGATGGTAAGCTCCTTTCCGGTAAGCTTGCATACCTGCATTATGGCTCTCAGTCCGGTGCTTGGCTGTGTGTTGAGCCGCTGCAAACCATAATATGTGAGCACGCGGTTCTCGCCCATAATAGGTACAATGTCTGATGCTGTGCTGACGGCTACAAGGTCCAGCAACGGTATCAGCTCAGAGAAAGGAGTGCCGTTGCTCATGGCGAAAGCCTGCATGAACTTGAAACCTACTCCGCAGCCGGACAGATGGGGGAACGGGTATGTGGAGTCTGCACGCTTGGCGTTCAAAATAGCCACGGCGGGTGGCAGCTCATCGTCAGGTACGTGATGGTCGCAAACAATGAAATCTATCCCTTTCTGTCTTGCGTATGCTATCTCCTCAATTGCCTTGATTCCGCAATCGAGCACGATGACGAGCGATACGCCGGTCTCGTATGCGTAGTCAACACCCTGATGTGATACTCCGTAGCCTTCGTGGTTGCGGTCAGGAATGTAATAGTCCAGATTGGAGTATGAGCGTCTTAGAAAATTATAGACCAAGGCAACGGCTGTGGTCCCGTCAACGTCATAATCTCCATAAACAAGAATCCTCTCGTTCCTCTCGATGGCCTTGTTCAGCCTCTCCACGGCGATGTCCATATCCATCATTAACGACGGATCGTGCAACTCGCTCAGTTGTGGATTGAAGAATTTTCTTGCTTCATTTTCGTTTCTGATGCCTCTTTGTATCAGTAGTCTGCAGAGCAGAGGGCTTATGCCCAGTGCGCGTGACAGCTCACGCGCTTCCTCGCGCAACTCCGATGTCGGGGGCACATAGTTCCATTTGAAGTTCATTATTTATATCGTTTTTTTCCTTTTTCATATTGAGTATAATTATGGCCGGCTATGACTTGTACCAGTACTGCGCCTTATATGCCAATTTCAAAAAGCAAATGTAGACAAATAATTTGTACGCGCATTTTATTTAATAAAAATTAATATTGAGATATCAATAACTATTGTTATTTTTCAAGGTGGCTATCTGTAAGATGGATTATTTGTATCTTTGCAAAGTTTTTTGAGGATTATCAGATGATTGTCGGAAAGACCGAGGTACGTATTCACGAGTTTCAGCCGGCAGGCGGCATCAGGGAGTGCCATCTTGTGGTAAGGCTGAGATGTGGCGGGCTGCCTTTCAACGGGCAATGCCGTGAGTTGCTTGACGCATATGACAGTGTCGTGGGGCGAATGACAAATATGAATGCCGTATTTGAACGCTATTTTCTGAGCGATGCGGCCACACAACAGGACGAGCTTGAGAATATTCTTGGCGCACGGGACTGTGCCGTGTCTGTCGTAGAGCAGCCTCCTCTTGACGGCACTAAAATCGCTATGTGGGCTGTGCTGGTTGAGGACGCGTTTCCGAAACGTCTTGATTCCGGAATCACGGAGGTATCGCACGGCTCATATATGCATCTGCTGTCAGGCAATATGACGGCTGCCGGTCGTGACTCAAAGGCTCAGGCAAAGGAATTGCTGGTTGACTATTCCGAGAGGATAGTGGAGAACGGTTGTACTCTCTTTGACAATTGTGTGCGCACATGGTTCTTTGTGCAGAATATTGATGTGAACTATTCCGGAGTCGTGACCGCACGTAACGATGTATTCAGCGCGCAGGGGCTGACGAACGATACTCATTTCATAGCAAGTACGGGGATAGGCGGAAGAACATCGGGCAGGACATCGCTTGTGATGATGGAGGCATATTCCGTGAAAGGCCTGCAGCCTGGTCAGATGAGCTATCTGTATGCTCCTACACATCTTAACCGTACAAGTGAGTATGGGGTCAGCTTTGAGCGCGGAGTCAGGGTCAATTACGGAGATCGCCGTCACGTGCTCATCTCCGGTACCGCAAGCATAGACAATTGCGGACAGGTGCTTCATACGGGAGATGTCCGCCTTCAGACAGAGAGAATGCTGGAGAATGTATCGAGACTGCTGGAGGAGGCTGAGTGCTCGTTCGCGGATGTGGCCCATATTATTGTTTACCTACGTGACATAGCTGACTACAAGATTGTAGAGGAGATTTTTGAGCATCGCTTCCATAAGGTGCCGTATATAGTGCTGTACGCTCCTGTCTGTCGTCCGGGGTGGCTGGTTGAGATGGAATGTATGGCTCTGCGGGAACAGGCTGATGCGCGATATCCGGATTTGTAAATTACTGAGATATGAAGATACTGGTTACCGGCGCTGCCGGTTTCATTGGCTCCAGGCTGGCTTCTATGCTGGCAGAGCGTGGCGATGTGGTAGTGGGTCTTGACAACATCAACGACTATTATGATGTGAGACTCAAGTATGGACGCCTGGCTGAGTGCGGGATAAAAGTCCCTGGTGATGAATTCGCGAATGGCGTGTTTGTGTCAAGCTCCGTGCTGGAGAACTATTCGTTCGTACGTATGAGTCTCACAGACCGTGAGGCGCTTGACGCTCTTTTCAAGAGAGAGAGATTCCAGGTGGTGGTGAATCTTGCGGCTCAGGCTGGTGTCCGCTATTCCATAACCAATCCGTATGCCTACCTGGACAGCAATCTGGTGGGCTTTATGAACATCCTGGAGTGCTGCCGGCACAATGACGTGGAATATCTTGTGTATGCATCGTCAAGCTCGGTGTACGGAATGAACGACAAGGTTCCGTTCAGCGAGGACGACCGTGTGGATAATCCTGTCAGTCTCTATGCCGCCACGAAGAAGGCGAACGAGCTGATGGCTCATTCATACAGCAAGCTTTATGGGCTGCCCACAACGGGGCTTCGTTTCTTCACTGTCTATGGCCCGTGGGGCCGTCCGGATATGGCACCTATGCTCTTTGCGTCGGCAATCAGCAAAGGAGAGCCCATCAAGGTGTTCAATAACGGCAACATGAGTCGCGATTTCACATTCGTGGACGATATCGTTCTTGGCACAATACAGGTAATTGACCATAGGCCCGAGCCGTCTGCCTGCGCCGGCGGCGTGCCATATAAGGTATATAACATCGGTTGCTCCAATCCGGTCAACCTGATGGATTTCATAAACGAGATAGAGGGCGCTCTGGGTGTGGAGGCGAGGAAGGTGTTCCTGCCTATGCAGCAGGGCGATGTCCTGAGGACGTATGCTGACACGTCGCATCTGGAGAACGAGGTAGGCTATCGTCCTTCCACAACTCTTCACGACGGCATTGGAAAGTTCATTGAATGGTTCAAATCTGACAAAAATCCGCTCAAATAATAAAAAATGCAAAATATCGTCAGATTCCTTGGAAGTTTGAATGACAAAAAGTAACTTTGCGGCGGATTTTGATGGCAGAATAACACGAAATCCATAAGAATTGCGGAAAAATGTCATTATAATATAGTTTCGAATATGGACAAACAGGCGAAAAATTACGTTGAGAGTTTTATGGCAGAGGTCATTGCCAAGAACCCGGGTGAGAAAGAGTTCCATCAGGCTGTCCGCGAGGTGGTGGAGAGCGTTGCTCCTTACATTATGGCTTATCCTTATCTTCAGGAGCAGAAGATTATGGAGCGTATCGTTGAGCCGGAGCGTGTGATTATGTTCCGCGTGCCTTGGATGGACGATCAGGGCGAGGTTCACGTAAACCGTGGTTTCCGTGTACAGATGAACAGCGCCATCGGACCGTACAAAGGCGGTATCCGTTTCCACTCGAGCGTAAACCTGAGCATTATGAAGTTCCTTGCGTTTGAGCAGACTTTCAAGAACAGCCTTACCACTCTTCCAATGGGTGGCGCCAAGGGCGGCTCGGACTTCAGCCCGCGTGGCAAGTCTGATGCGGAGGTTATGCGTTTCTGCCAGAGCTTTATGAGCGAGCTCTATCGCCATATCGGTCCTGATACCGATGTTCCTGCCGGTGATATAGGCGTAGGCGGCCGTGAGGTTGGCTTTATGTTCGGCCAGTACAAGCGTCTGCGTGACGAGTGGACCGGAACATTCACCGGAAAGGGCCAGGGCTGGGGCGGAAGCCTTATGCGTCCTGAGGCTACCGGTTATGGTGCCTGCTACTTCGCTCAGGCAATGCTCGCCACACGCGGCAAGAGTTTTGAGGGCCAGACTGTTCTTGTGTCCGGTTCAGGAAATGTGGCACAGCACGCTGCCGAGAAGGCGATGGAGCTTGGCGCAAAGGTTGTATCCCTGTCTGACAGCGACGGCTCAATATATGATCCGGATGGCTTTACCCCAGAGAAGATAGCATACGTGAAGAAACTCAAGAATGTTATCCGTGGCCGTATCAAGGAGTATGTCAAGGAGTATCCTAACGCACAGTATTTCCCGGGCGAGCGTCCTTGGGGCATCAAGTGCGATATCGCAATGCCTTGCGCCACTCAGAACGAGATTGAGCTGGAGGATGCCAAGAAGCTTGTGGCAAACGGCTGCTATTGCGTATGCGAGGGCGCCAATATGCCTACTACTCCAGATGCCATCGCATTGTTCCAGAGCGCCAAGATGCTTTACTCTCCAGGTAAGGCTTCCAATGCCGGTGGTGTTGCTACATCAGGCCTTGAGATGTCACAGAACTCCATGCGTCTGAAATGGACTTCAGAGGAGGTTGACGAGAAACTGCATCGCATTATGGCCGACATCCATGCTGCCTGTCTGAAGTATGGTACTGAGGAGGATGGATACATCAACTACGTAAAGGGCGCTAACATCGCCGGCTTCATAAAGGTTGCCAACGCTATGGTTGATCAGGGCCTCGTTTAATTGACTATTCTATCTGCATTAACGATAGATATTTGTATCTTTGCACCGGTTGGGCACCATGAAAGCTCCAGCCGGTGTCTTTTTATGTGGTAACGATATGACAGCGGAGAGTACTGAATATATGTCGCTGATGGCCAGGAGAATAAAGCACATTCTTCTGGTGTGTAACAATTATGACAGCTATACTCTTGAGGAGGATGGCAGAATAGAGAACCGCATCGCTCAGGACTATGCAGAGCTGAACCTTAGCAATCCGCCTGAGATTCAGCGCGTGGAGACTACGATTGACGCGCTTGATATGGTTCGCGAGGGCCGCAGCTTTGACCTTGTAATCACGATGTACAATGTGGGCGAGGTAAATGTGTTCGACTTCTCTCTGCAGATGAAACAGATGTCGCCGGATACTCCTATCGTATTGCTGGCATCGTTCTCGCGTGAGATATACAACCGCATTCAGGACAGGGCCTCTTCATCGATAGATTATTTCTTCTGCTGGAACAACTCAACGGATCTTATCATTGCCATCATCAAACTGCTCGAGGACAAGATGAATGCCGATCAGGACATTCTCGAGTCCGGCGTGCGTGCCATTCTGCTGGTTGAGGATTCCGTAAGGTATTACTCAACATATCTGCCGGTACTGTATAAACTTGTTCTTCAACAGAATAGCGAGGCCATACGCGATGCCTTGAATGAGAAACAGCAGATACAGCGAAAGCGCTCGCGTCCTAAGATTCTGATGGCCACCTGTTACGATGAGGCAATGGAGTTGTACGAGCGCTATAAGAACAATATCCTTGGTATAATATCGGATATCGGTTTTGTCATGCATCGCGAAGACCCGCCTGAGAAGGAGGTGCTTGATGCCGGTGTCACACTCTGTAATTACATACATCAGGACAATCCGACAATGCCGCTGCTGATGCAGTCGTCGCAGGAGAGTATGCGCGAGGTGGCGCAGAGACTCGGAGTGGGTTTCGTAGTCAAGACTTCAAAGACACTGACTCACGAGCTTTCGGAATACATAGGCCGTGAGTTTGGCTTTGGTGATTTTGTGGTTACTGATCCCGAGACTGGAGACGAGCTGATGCGTGCGGGTGACCTTTACGGATTCGAGAAGATTATGGCCAATATATCAGAGACTGAGTTCCGTCGCCTTTCAGACAAGAACTACATCTCCAGATGGCTCTTTGCACGAGGTCTTTTTGAACTGGGCAAGTTCCTTCGTCCGCTTACCATCCGTGACAGCTCGGACATTCCGGAAATTAGGAAAATCAACCAGAAGGCCATTCGTGATTTCCGCATCAGTCAGGCCCTTGGCGTAGTGGCCCGCTTCAATAAAGACAGCTACAATGATGCCATCTGGTTCTCCAGAATAGGCAATGGCTCGCTGGGAGGTAAGGCGCGCGGATTGGCATTCCTGAACTACATCCTTCAGAAATACGATCTTTATAGAAAGTGGGAAGGTGTAAGGGTTATGGTACCTCGTACGCTTGTCATCACCACAGATTACTTTGACCGTTTCATCATTGAGAACGGACTTCAGTATGTAATCAACTCAGACATATCCGATGCGGAGATTCTCTCAGAGTTCGTGGCATCGACATTGCCGTCTGACCTTACCGATTGTCTGAAGGTGTTTATTCACAACATTCACAAACCTTTGGCGGTCCGTTCCTCATCGAAGCTGGAAGACTCATACTACCAGCCGTTTGCCGGAGTCTATTCCACATATATGATACCTCGTACGGAAAACGAGGACCAGATGCTGAGACTTCTGAGCAAGGCCATCAAGAGCGTCTATGCATCTATATATTTCGCTGCATCCAGAGGCTATATCACTGCTACGGCAAATGTGATATCAGAGGAGAAGATGGCGATTATTCTTCAGGAGGTTTGCGGCTCGCAGGATGGTGGGTATTACTTCCCGACATTCTCCGGTGTGGCTCGCTCGGTGAACTTCTATCCAATCGGGCACGAGAAGCCCGAGGACGGCATAGTAAAGGTTGCCATGGGACTCGGAAAGGCTGTTGTTGACGGTGACCAGGTCCTTCGCTTCTCACCAAAGTATCCCAAACACGTACTTCAGACATCTACAACAGAACTGACAATGACTGATACTCAGAAGTCAATGTTTGCTCTGAATCTTCAGCCTGATAAGTTCAAGACATCCGTCGATGATGCCGTGAACCTTGAGCGGATACCTATATCGGAATGCGGAAAGTTCCGGAACCTGAAATATGTGGCGTCTACGTGGGACAGTGAGAATATGCGCATTGTTGACTCCGCCATTCCTCAGGGACCCAAGTTCGTGACGTTCGCCCAGATTCTCAAGTTCAAGACACTGCCACTGGCGGAGATTGTCACAGAGCTCCTCTGGATTGCGCAGAAGGAGATGAAGTGCGGAGTTGAGATTGAGTTTGCGGCCAATATGGATTGTGGCGATGATCTGCCATCGATATTCAACGTATTGCAAATAAGACCAATTTCTGTTGATAGCCGCAATGTTGATGTGGATTGGGAGGAGATTGATGCAGACAACCCCATTGTCTATTCCGAGAGCGCGCTCGGCACAGGATGGATTAACGGTGTTAGTGATATTGTGTATCTGCGTCAGGATACCTTTGATGTCACCAAGACAAGAGAGATGGCGTTGGAACTGACACAGCTGAACAGCCGTTTCCGTTCTGAGGGCAGGAATTACATTCTCATAGGATATGGCCGGTGGGGTTCCAGCATCCCGTCACTAGGCGTTCCTGTACAATGGAGTGACATATCCGAGGCCAAGGTTATCATAGAGTGTAGCCTTAAGGATTTCCGCGTAGATCCAAGCCAGGGCACGCATTTCTTCCAGAATCTGACATCGTTCAATGCCGGTTATATCAATGTTGATCCGTGTCCTGGCAAACCAGACGTGTTTGACTATGACGCATTGGAGAGAATAGCACCTGAATATGAGACTCAGTTCCTGCGGCACGTCCGTATGGACCACTGTCTTGATATTTGCATTGACGGCAGAAACAGCAAGGCATTAATAAAGTAACTTAGATTAAAAGAGATGATAACTTTCTCCATTGCGCTGATTGTTCTTGTACTTGGCTATTTGCTCTATGGCGGATTTGTCGCGCGTCTTTTCGGAGAGGACAAGACACGTCAGGTCCCGTCCGTGACAATGGCCGATGGCGTTGACTATGTGAGCATGCCAACGTGGAAGGCATATATGATCCAGTTCCTCAATATCGCCGGGCTCGGTCCTATCTTCGGAGCCATAATGGGTGCCAAATTCGGCACGTCATCATATCTATGGATTGTGTTCGGATGTGTATTCGGGGGTGCTGTACACGATTATCTGTCGGGAATGATATCATTGCGAAATGGTGGTGAGAGCCTGCCTAATCTGGTGGGCCGCTATCTTGGCGGAGCAGTCAAGAGTGTCTTCACTCTCTTCTCGCTGATTCTGATGATTCTGGTGGGGTGCGTTTTCGTGTCACAGCCGGCGGAACTTCTTGCAAGCCTTACTCCTGCCTCGCTGAACGTGAATTTCTGGATGATACTCATCTTTGTCTATTATCTGATAGCTACCCTGTTCCCGATTGACAAGATTATAGGAAATCTGTATCCCATCCTTGGCGCGGCTTTGCTGTTTATGGCCATCGGGGTGCTGACTATGCTGTTTGTGCATCATCCCGATATTCCTGAGATATGGAACGGCTTTGGCGTAAAGTACGAGAAAAATCCCGTCTTTCCTATGATGTTCATATCCATTGCCTGCGGAGCCGTGAGCGGATTCCACGCAACGCAGTCTCCGATGATGGCCCGCTGCATCAGAAATGAGCGGAACGGCCGCATGGTGTTTTATGGTGCGATGATAAGCGAGGGTATAGTGGCTCTGATATGGGCTGCCGCCGCCACGGCTTATTTCCAAAGTCACGGCGCAGGTGAGACTGCCGCAACAATCACAATGAACATATCGCGTGAGTGGCTCGGAAAGGTAGGCGGCGTAATCGCCATCATAGGAGTTGTGGCCGCGCCTATCTCCTCTGGTGATACGGCATTGCGAAGCGCCCGCCTTATGATTGCAGACTCGCTGAATTTCACACAAAAAGGAATTCTAAACCGTCTGATGATATCCATTCCGCTATTCATCGTCACGCTGATAGTGCTGTTCCTGAGCATTTCGCAGAAAGACGGTTTCGCTGCAATATGGCGTTACTTCTCGTGGAGTAACCAGGTGCTTTCCGTGTTTACGTTCTGGGCTCTTACGGTGTATCTGTGCAAGAACGGCAAGAATTGCCTTGTCACGCTGATACCGGCGTTGTTTATGACAATTGTAACCACATCGTATTTCCTGCTGGCTCCGGAGTGCTGCGGCTTGCCGGGATACATCTCCTATCCTGCGGGGGTGCTGCTGGCTCTGGACTTCCTGTTTGTTTTCCTGCGTTGGAAATATCATTACAAAATGCGGTTTCCGGACAAAGCCCGTCTTTGGAAGAACCGGCAGAACGTCAGGGGTGTGTAAATATTTGTTGAATATTTAGCTTTTTTTGTAAAGTAGAGTTGGCAAAAGACGCCTATTTTGCTTACCTTTGCGTTTCAAGTGCGAGAGCGCTTGAAACGTAAAGTTTTATGGAGTCTTTCTTTCGGACACACGACTATCTGATTGAGCATCTGCAGGCCTCGGTGAGGCGCGACCTGATGGATGAGATTGACTGGTCACAGCGTATGATCGGCATCAAGGGTACGCGTGGAGTGGGGAAGACCACATTCCTGCTCCAGTATGCCAAGGAGAAGTTCGGCAGAGACCGCTCGTGTCTCTATATCAACATGAACAACTTCTACTTTCAAGGCCGTGGCATAGCAGAGTTTGCAGGTGAGTTCCACAGAATAGGCGGCAAGGTGCTTCTGATTGATCAGGTGTTCAAGCATCCTGACTGGAGCAGCGAGCTGCGCAAGTGCTACGACTTGTATCCCGGCCTGAAAATAGTCTTTACAGGCTCTTCTGTGATGCGGCTCAAAGAGGAGAATCCCGAGCTCGGCGGCATAGTGACATCGTATAACCTGAGAGGTTTCTCGTTCCGTGAGTTCCTGAACCTGAAGGCCGGCACAGGCTTCAAAAGCCACAGTCTTTACGACATCATCTGTCATCACGAGGATATCGCCCAGGAGTTACTCGCCAAAGTGCGTCCTCTAGACTATTTCCAGGATTATCTGCATCACGGCTTCTATCCCTTCTTCCTGGAGAACAGAAACTTCTCCGAGAATCTGATAAAGACGATGAATATGATGATGGAGGTGGATATTCTCCTCATCAAGCAGATAGAGTTGAAGTATCTGGCCAAGATAAAGAAACTGTTCTATCTGATGGCCGTGGAGGGCACGGGCGCCCCCAACGTAAGCCAGCTGGCAGACGAGACAGACACATCGCGTGCCACTGTGATGAACTATATCAAGTATCTGGCCGACGCGCGTCTCATAAATATGGTCTATGCCAAAGGCGATACATTTCCCAAGAAGCCGGCCCGTGTGATGATGCACAACTCAAATCTTATCTACACCATATATCCTCCCCGTGCCGATCAGCAGGATGTCCTTGAGACCTTCTTTGTGAACACTCTCTGGAAAGACCACGTGGTACACAAAGGCGAGAAAGGCTTCAGTTTCCTTGTTGACGGTGACATCAACTTCAAGGTCTGCACAGATGAGGCCCGTTTCCGCAACAACCCCAGCGCATACTATGCCGTTGATGACCTGGATCTGGGTCACGACAACGTGATTCCCCTCTGGCTCTTCGGTTTCCTATATTAAAATTAATATAATAACAAAATACACTTAACTGTTATGGCAAAGAAATTCTTAACTTGTGATGGTAATCAGGCCGCCGCTCATGTAGCATACATGTTCTCGGAGGTAGCCGCCATCTATCCTATCACGCCTTCCTCGACGATGGCAGAGTATGTTGACGAGTGGGCAGCCCAGGGCCGCAAGAACATCTTCGGTGAGACCGTAATGGTACAGGAGATGCAGTCCGAGGGCGGTGCCGCAGGTGCTGTACACGGCTCACTTCAGGCCGGTGCCCTGACCACTACATTCACGGCATCACAGGGCCTTCTGCTTATGATACCGAATATGTACAAGATTGCAGGCGAGCTGCTTCCTTGCGTATTCCACGTATCAGCCCGTACACTGGCATCACACTCACTCTGTATCTTCGGTGACCATCAGGACGTTATGGCCTGCCGTCAGACCGGCTTCGCAATGCTGGCCGAAGGCTCGGTGCAGGAGGTAATGGACCTGGCAGGTGTGGCACACCTCTCAGCCATCAAGGCAAGAGTTCCGTTCGTGAACTTCTTTGACGGATTCCGCACATCGCACGAGATTCAGAAGATTGAGGCTCTTGAGAACGAGGACCTTGCAGGCCTTATTGACCAGCAGGCACTCAAGGAGTTCCGCGAGCGTGCCCTCAACCCGAACAATCCGGTGATGCGTGGTATGGCCGAGAACCCTGATACATTCTTCACACACCGTGAGGTATGCAACAAGTACTACGAGGCAGTTCCCGACATTGTTGCCGGCTACATGAAAGAGATCAGCAAGATCACAGGCCGTGAGTACAAGCCGTTCACATACTATGGCGCAGCCGATGCCGAGCGTGTCATCATAGCAATGGGTACAGTAACCGAGGCAGCCAAGGAGGTAATCGACTATCTGACAGAGAAGGGCGAGAAGGTCGGTATCGTTGCAGTTCATCTGTACCGTCCGTTCTCAGTCAAGTACCTGAGCGCCGTTCTGCCAAAGAGCGTGAAGCGCATCGCAGTCCTGGACCGTACCAAGGAACCGGGCGCAAACGGCGAGCCTCTGTATCTGGATGTTGTTGAGGCATTCGCACAGAGCGCAGAGCTCAAGGCCATCAATCCTGTAATTGTAGGCGGCCGTTACGGACTCGGCTCACACGATACCACCCCCGCTCAGATTATCGCCGTATATGAGAACCTTGCACTGGCACAGCCTAAGAATCAGTTCACACTGGGTATCAATGACGATGTCACCTTCACCTCACTGCCACAGGGCGAGGAGATAGCACTTGGCGGCAAGGGTATGTTCGAGGCCAAGTTCTACGGCCTTGGCGCAGACGGTACCGTAGGCGCGAACAAGAACTCAGTGAAGATTATCGGCGACAACACCGACAAGCACTGTCAGGCATACTTCAGCTATGACTCAAAGAAGTCCGGCGGTTTCACCTGCTCACACCTCCGTTTCGGTGACAGCCCAATCCGCTCAACATATCTGGTAAACACCCCGAACTTCGTGGCATGCCACGTTCAGGCTTACCTGAAGATGTACGATGTTACCCGTGGACTCCAGAAGGGTGGTACATTCCTGCTGAATACCATCTGGGAGGGCGATGAGCTTGCAGCCAACCTGCCTGCAAATGTAAAGGCCTACTTCGCGAGGAACGACATCAAGGTCTATTACATCAACGCCACAAAGATTGCTCAGGAGATAGGTCTTGGCAACCGTACCAATACCATCCTGCAGAGCGCGTTCTTCCGCATCACCGAGGTTATCCCTGTTGACCTTGCCATTGAGCAGATGAAGAAGTTCATCGTGAAGTCATACGGCAAGAAGGGTGAGGACGTTGTAAACAAGAACTATGCAGCCGTTGACCGTGGCGGTGAGTACAGGCAGCTTGCAGTTGACAAGGCCTGGGCATCACTCGAGGCTCCGAATGCTGCCGCCAACGACGATCCTGACTATATCAACAATATTGTACGTCCTATCAATGCCCAGAACGGCGACCTTCTGCCGGTAAGCGCATTCAAGGACAGCATCGACGGCACCTGGCCTGCCGGTACCGCCGCATACGAGAAGCGTGGTGTAAGCGCATTCGTTCCTGTATGGGATCCTGCAAAATGTATCCAGTGCAACAAGTGCGCATACGTTTGTCCTCACGCTTGTATCCGTCCGTTCGTCATGGACGAGAACGAGGCTGCCGGCTTCAAGGCAGAGACTCTTGAGATGAAGGCTCCGGCCGCATTCAAGGGAATGAGATTCCGTATGCAGGTTGGTGTCATGGACTGCCTTGGCTGTGGAAACTGCGTGGATGTATGTCCGGGCAATCCTAAGCTGGGTGGCTCAGCTCTCTCAATGGTTCCGTTCGAGGGCCAGGAGGCTGAGGCCGCAAACTGGGAGTATTGCGTAAAGAACGTCAAGTCAAAGCAGAGCCTCATCGATATTCAGCAGAGTGCCAAGAACTCACAGTTCGCTACTCCTCTGTTCGAGTTCTCAGGCGCTTGCTCAGGCTGCGGCGAGACTCCGTATCTGAAACTTATATCACAGTTGTTCGGAGACCGTGAGATTGTATCCAACGCTACCGGTTGCTCATCAATCTATTCAGGCTCTATTCCATCTACTCCTTATACAAAGAACGAGGAGGGCCACGGACCAGCCTGGGCCAACTCACTGTTCGAGGACTTCTGCGAGTACGGTATGGGTATGCAGCTTGCCAACCGCAAGATGCGTATGCGTCTGGAGCGTCTTATGACCGAGGCGCAGAGCTGCGAGAAATGCTCAGACGAGCTGAAGGCTCTCTTCACCGAGTGGATTGAGAAGAAGAACGATGCTGATGCCACCAAGGCTCTCGCTCCGAAGATCATCGCCGGCTGTGAGGCTTGCGGCTGCGATACCTGCAAGCAGATTCTTGCCTGCAAGGATTATCTGATCAAGCGCAGCCAGTGGATTGTAGGTGGCGACGGCGCATCATACGATATAGGTTATGGTGGTCTGGATCATGTAATCGCCAGCGGCGAGGATGTGAACATTCTGGTACTTGATACTGAGGTATATTCAAATACCGGTGGTCAGGCATCAAAGTCAACACCTCTGGGCGCAATCGCCAAGTTCGCTGCCAGCGGCAAACGCGTTCGCAAGAAAGACCTGGGTATGATTGCCACCACATACGGCTATGTATATGCCGCTCAGATTGCAATGGGCGCAGACAACGCACAGTGTCTGAAGGCTATCCGCGAGGCCGAGGCTTATCCGGGCCCGTCAATCATCATTGCCTACGCTCCGTGTATCAACCATGGTCTGAAGAAAGGTATGGGTAAGGCACAGGCTGAGGAGGCCGCAGCTGTAGAGTGTGGCTACTGGCACCTGTGGCGTTACAATCCATCTCTCGAGGAGGAGGGCAAGAACCCGTTCACTCTTGACTCTAAGGAGCCTCAGTGGGATAAGTTCCAGGACTTCCTGAAGGGCGAGGTTCGTTACGCGTCTGTAATGAAGCAGTACCCGACCGAGGCTCAGGAGCTGTTCGACAAGGCCGAGGAGATGGCAAAGAAGCGTTACGCATCATACATCCGTATGAGCAAGATGGAGTGGTAATCTCCACCTTCTATAATAATATGAAAGGGTCCGGCCTCGCAGCCGGCCCCTTTCTGTGTTATGTAGGCTGCTGATGCGTGAAAAATGAAGACTTGACTGAATCTTATCCATTTTTTCTATATAAGTTTGCAATATGAGCGCCAGAGAAAAGGAAATATCCAAAGTAACCATATGGGGAGCAGTCTGTAATGTGGCTCTTTCCGTATTCAAGCTGATTGCTGGAGTGTGGGGGCATAGTGCCGCCATGATGGCCGATGCGGTACACTCATTGTCAGATTTGGTCAGTGATGTCGTTGTGCTGTTTATGGTGCGGATATCATCAAAAGAAAAGGATGAGAGCCACGATTACGGTCACGGTAAGTTCGAGACTCTTGCCACTGTTGTGGTGGCTCTGCTTCTGGCAATTGTCGGAGCTAAATTGCTCTCAGACGGAGTGACAAAAATCAACGCTGCCATTCACGGCGCGAGTGTGGCTGTTCCAGGGCTGATAGCTTTGGTGGCGGCGGTAGTGTCGGTAATCGTAAAAGAGTTGTTGTTTCAATGGACTGTGTCCGTAGGGCGGAGCTGCGACAGTCCGGCCGTTATTACAAATGCCTGGCATCACAGAACCGACGCCTTGTCGTCTGTAGGCTCTGCAATAGGCATTGGCGCTGCGGTGGCTTTTGGTGGCAAGTGGGCGGTTCTTGACCCTGTCGTCTGTTGCGTGATAAGCATTTTCATCCTATATATTGCCGTGAAGATGGCATTGCCGGCTTTGAACGAGCTGACCGAGGCCTCTTTGCCCGTTGAGGTGGAGCGCGAGATTATGGATATAATCTGCTCTGTACCTGGTGCTGCTGATGTTCACGCACTCAAGACACGCAAGAGCGGTCCTGGAATAATAATTGAATCACATCTTGTCGTTGACCCTGAGATGAGCGTGGCCGAGGCGCATAGAATCACAACAGAGGCAGAATCTGCCTTGCGAATGAGATTCGGAGCGAATACTCAGATCTCCATTCACGTAGAGCCTCACGTTGATGCTGAGTGAGGATCACAGGGACAGGTCCCTTGACCCGCTATAATCCTAAAATAGTGAGTGATGTGGCAGCGGGCTGTCAGGCTCGCTGGCCATGTACTTGTATTCAAGACGGTCTGTCAGGCCGGGGAATATGCGTATCAGTATAAGCAACAGCTTGCTGGTGGCGGTCAGTGTGGCGCGTCTGCGGCGCAGGCGTATGTTGCGGAGCATAATCCTTGCCACTCTCTCGGCCGACATCATCTTGCCCTCGTCTCGCGGGGTGTCGCCCTGCTCGGCGCCATTGGCCAGCAGTGCGGTCTTGCGGATGTTGGACGATGTGAAGCCTGGCGCGAACACCAGCACGTGAAGCCCGTTGTATAGGTTCTCAACACGGAGCGTGTCAAGGAATCCGTTGATGGCGAACTTCGATGCGGAGTAACCGGTTCTGGCCGGAAGTCCCTTGTAACCAGCTGTGGAGATGACGCCCACAACCGAGCCCTTGGACTCAAGCAGGTGGGGCAGGGCATACTTGGTGCAATATACAGTTCCCCAGAAATTCACGTCCATCAGTTTCCGTATCACATCCAGGTCAAGGTCCTTGAAGAGCGCCCTCATAGATATTCCGGCATTATTTACAAGAATGTCAATGCGCCCGAAATGGCTTACCGCAGACTCCATCAGCTTGTGGCAATCGTCCTCAACACTCACATCGGTCCTCACATAGATGACCTCGGTTTGCGATGTCAACTCTCTGGCTATTTCCTCCAGCTTCTCTTCTGAACGTGCGGCAAGCACAAGCCTGGCCTTGTTTTTCGCGAACTCTCTGCACACAGCCAGTCCTATTCCTGAGCTGGCTCCTGTCACTACGACAACTTTATCTTTGAAATAATCCTTCATATAGTGCAAAGTTATGCAATTATTGCTGACTGTTGTAGCATTTATTGCCTATAAAAAGTAACGTATTGTATTATAAGACGAATCTGTTTGTCAGGGAGGTCGTTTTGTGCACTGTCAGCCTGGATTGACATCAATTATAAATAGGTGTACGGCTTTCATTGGAGTTTCGGGGAATATTGCCTACATTCGCATATATATAATATCTTTCCGATGGATTGTACTAGACTGTTACGCTATGATATGGATGATGCCGTTGAGGCTTTCACAGCAGGATGCGGCTCAGTGCTGCCGTACAATGTTATTACCGGACATCAGGTACACGGTGTGAGGGTGGCGGTTATTGACCGTCCGGACCTTACGCGGCAGGACCTGGAGGGCTATGACGCGTTCATCACCAATCTCCGTGATTGCGCCATAGGCGTGCGTACGGCGGATTGTATTCCTGTGCTTATGTATGACCCGGTGCACAAGGCTGTGGGTGCGGTTCATTCAGGCTGGAAGGGCACGGTTGCCGGAATATCGGCCTGCGCAATAAACGCAATGGCCTTGGAATTTGGCACGATGGCCTCCGACATCAAGGCGGTTATAGGTCCTGGCATTTGCCGGGAAAGCTTTCAGGTAGGCCAGGAGGTGGTCGGGATGTTCCGTGAGGCTGGTTTTCCTATGGAGCGTATATACGAGTGGCAGGGTGAGTGCGACGGCACGCCTATGCGCGGAGGTCACCACATAGACCTGTTTCAGGCCAACAGCTGGATATTAGAGAGCGCTGGAGTACAGAGCACGAGCATTCAGACAGCCGGCATCTGTACCTACATTGACAGCCGCTTCTATTCCGCGCGTCGTGAGGGAGCAGCCTGCGGCCGCAACATCAATGCTATTAAAATAACGTGAGTTCGATGAATTTGTTTCAGAATAAAGTGAGCTGATTATCAGCTGCTCTGACTTCGGCCTAAGTTGCAACAACCTCTGACTGTCGCCTTGGTACAAAGCACAAAATCCCCGTAGTTTTTCGGGTGAGCCGTAATGTGGAATTGAAGGCTAAGCCACATCAATAATCACTGATACTTTGCGCGGTTTCATTTCATTATTTGAAACGAATGGAATGAGGCCTCACCGCGTTCGTTTCATTACTTGTAATGAAACGAACGTGGCCTCAACTAATAATGCCGCAAAGCCTCGCCTCTCAGGACCTGTGGCTAAAAGTAGAAATGAGACAAAAGGATCAGGGGTACCTGAGTAGTTACTTAAAATGGTTACGAAACCTCCTCCAGAAGTGCTTACAACAGAAAAACTGTCGTTTATGTCTACGCTCAGCGAATACCAGAGAAGACGCTTTCTCGCAACCGAGGCTCTTGCCCTTGGCAGACGTGGCGTGGACAAAGTTAGTCAATTTGTTGGAGCTAGCAAAAATACTTTGTATAACGGCATCAAGGAAATCAAATCCGGCTACACTCCCGATAGTGGACGCATCCGCCGTCCTGGAGGCGGCCGCAAGACCTTGCTCCCTCAGCATCCGGAATGGATTGACACCTTCAAGTTGGTGATTGCCCCGCACACCGCCGGCCTTCCGCAGGACGAGAACGTCATCTGGGTGTCCCTGACCGTTCCCCAGATCACAAGGGAGATGATTGGAAGGAACTGCGATGTGTCCGAGTACATTGTCAGGCAGATACTTGAGTCTCTCGGCTACCGCCACCGTTCCTTCCGCAAGGATATCCCGATGAGGGATGTTGAAGCCCGGGATGCCCAGTTCAGGAACATCGCTGACATCAGAGAGAAAGCTGCGGCTGTCGGTATCCCCATCATCA
>JAZLLE010000017.1:0-36791 GCA_045597985.1 Bacteroidaceae bacterium
TCCGGCTGTACGGCGTTCGCACAGACTCCGCTGCGGCTCCGTTGTGACTTTGCTGTGACTTCGCCGTGACTCCGCCCGCTTTCCACTGTCTCTCCGTTAAAAAACGGACAAAAAACGGACACAGAACGGAGGCAGAACGGACACAGAACGGAGAACGAACGGAGAACGAACGGACACTGAACGGACAACGAGCGAACGCCGAACGGACAAAGATTCACGTTTTGTGGTGTGCGAACGGACTTTCGCCATCCTCATGCCTTGAGACTGACGCATAGAAAGAGGTGACGACAACGGAGAATGGAAGGATACAAACGGAATACCGCAGCGAGCCGATTCCATTTTCAACCTCTGGGGGCAGATGGGTGGGACGGGTTGGTGAGAAGATTGTAGATTGCCGTCGCGGCGTTGTGCGAGGCACCTGAGGGGCCCAAAATTGTAATCATTTCATCATAGCCTGACAATTGAGCTTTTCGGGCAGCTGAGGCGGGACTGTCCTGAAGTAGAGGCAGTAGGTGCGCACGGACATTCCCGGCATTCATATCACCACCAAGAAGTTCCGGTACAACCTCGCGTCCAGCTATCAGATTCACAAGTGAGACATAATCAACTTTCAGAATAAACTTCTTGAACAGCAACCCAATCCAGTGCGCCGGCAACTTGTAGCAAACTACTTGAGGCACCCTGAACAATGCAGTCTCAAGCGTGGCGGTGCCCGAAGTGACAAGGGCGGCGCGCGCCTGCTCCAGTATCGCATATGTCTTGCTACGTTCAACGCGAAGTCTGGATATATCGTTTAAACCGCTTCGGTCCAGCACGCTGGCATAGAAATCATCGTCAATTCCAGGCGCGGCGGCCAGCAGCAATTCGTAATCGACAAGATCCTGTGCCGCCTGCAGCATGGCAGGAAGATTCCGGCTGATTTCCTGGCGGCGGCTTCCGGCAAGCAGCGCGATAACCGGCTTGCGGGGCTCATTTTTCTCAGACGTAGTTAAATCTTTTGCATCACCCTTATCCGCTGAGCGATAAGCTTCAACGGCATCAACGCAAGGATTGCCAACATAATCAACCTCATAACCACGATGATGGAAGTATTCAACCTCGAACGGAAGAATTGAGAAAAGACGATTCACATCGCGCCTGATGCCACGAATGCGATACCCTTTCCAAGCCCAAAGCTTCGGTGAGATATAGTAATACACTGGTATGCCCAGGTTCTTGTGAACATTTCGTGCTATGGACAGGTTGAAGCCGGGATAATCAATCAGGATAACAGCATCCGGGCGCCAATTCGCAATGTCAGCCAGGCACTCGTGGCCGCTTCGAAGTATGGTGCCCAGATGCGTTAGTACGGGCCAAAAACCCATATAGGCCAGATTCTTGTAGTGTCTTACGCAGGTCCCGCCCGCCGCCGACATCAAATCGCCGCCAAAAAAGCGAAAATCGGCTTGCGCATCACACTCTGCAAGCGCTTTCATCAGATTGGAACCGTGAAGGTCGCCCGATGCCTCGCCAGCTATCAGATAGTATTTCATTTCAAAACAGGTTCTTGTTAATACAGGTCTTGTTGAATATTGATTGTCGCTCTGCTGAATTCAATTGCGAATTTAGCGAAAATATAGTGACAACAAAATTCTTGAGCAATTGAACCGTTCTCACAGTACTTTTTGCCGCGGAGGTTGAAAATGCAATCGGCTCGCTGCGGGGCTGCAGCGCGGTTTGGCCTTGCAACCTCTCAACGGAAAAACGGACAGCAGCCCTTATACGGACAGCAGCCCTTACCAGCAACAAAGCGAACAGGGGTATTTTGCCATTTTTTAACTTGCGGTGAAAGAGGAAAAACCATTTTGTTTGTTACCTTTGCGTTTTGACACAGAATTGACAAGGAATGGGAAAAATCATAGCATTGGCCAATCAGAAAGGAGGTGTAGGCAAGACCACTACCACCATTAATCTGGCGGCATCGCTGGCTACTCTGGAGAAAGAGGTGCTTGTGGTGGATGCGGATCCGCAGGCGAACGCATCGTCGGGGCTTGGCATTGACATCAAGGGGGTTGAATGCACGGTATATGAGTGTCTGGTTGACAATCGCGACCCGCAGGAGGCGATAGTGCGCACACACATGGACAGGTTGAGCGTGATGCCGTCGCACATAGACCTGGTTGGAGCGGAGCTGGAGCTGATGAATATGGAGAACCGTGAGACGGTTATGAAGCGTATGCTCGCCAAACTGAAGGATAAGTATGACTATATTCTGATTGACTGCTCGCCGTCGCTCGGGCTTATCACTGTCAACTCACTGACTGCCGCGGACTCTGTCATTATTCCCGTTCAGTGTGAATACTTTGCGCTTGAGGGCATCAGCAAATTGCTGAATACCATAAGAATCATTAAGACGAAACTGAATCCAACCCTGGAGATAGAGGGATTCCTGATGACGATGTACGACTCTCGCCTGCGCCTGAGCAATCAGATTTACGATGAGATACGCAAGCACTTCAAGGAATTGGTTTTCAAGACGATAATAACCAGAAACGTACGTCTGAGCGAGTCTCAGAGCTATGGTTTGCCTGTGATTCTGTATGATGCGGCATCGAAGGGAGCCGCTAATTACCTGCAGCTGGCTAAGGAGATTCTGAACAACAACACGAAGAATGGCACCAACTAAGAAAGCGGCTTTGGGCCGGGGGCTGGACGCCCTGATATCAACAGAGTACGTAAGGACTGGAGGCTCATCGTCTATCAACGAGATTCCGATTGAGCAGATATACGCGAATCCTGATCAGCCAAGACGAGAGTTCGATGCTGAGAAGCTGCAGGAACTGGCAGACTCAATCAGGCAGATTGGCATCATACAGCCGGTGACATTACGAAAGACGGGAGCCGGGCAGTACCAGATTATTGCCGGTGAGCGCAGGTTCCGCGCGGCAGGTATGGTTGGGCTTAAGACTATCCCGGCATATATACGCAACGCCACCGACAACGAGATGATGCAGATGGCTCTGATTGAGAACATTCAGCGCGAGGACCTGAATGCCATTGACATTGCCGTATCACTGAACAGCCTGCTTGAGGAGTGTCAGATGACGCAGGAGCAGTTGAGCAGCAAGGTTGGCAAGAACAGGACTACAATCTCCAACTACATAAGATTGCTCAGACTTCCGGCCGAGATTCAGCTGGCTCTGAAGGAGAAGAAGATTGATATGGGACACGCCAGGGCGCTGCTGTCGGTGGATGACCCGGTTCGTCAGCTTGAGCTTTTCCATCAGATGATGGCCAAGGGTTGGTCGGTGCGTGACGTGGAGGAGCACGCGCGAAAGGCTAACGAGACAAAGGCTAAGAAGGATGGTGGTACGGTGAGCAAGGATTTCGCACCTCTGGCCGGACGTCTATCAACGTATTTCGGTACCAAGGTAAAACTGAGCTGCACCGCTAAGGGCAAGGGCAAGATAAGCATCCCGTTCAAGAACGAGGCTGAGCTGCTTGGCATTTTGCAGAGACTGGATTTGAAAAAGCTGTCGGAGTGAGATTAACGGGATATAAATATCTGGTATTGCTGTTCGTGGCGTGTGTCCTGCCGTTTTGCTCAGGATACGGTGCCGCTATTCAGCAGGACATCCTGACTACCATACCCGACAGTGTTACAACCAATGTCCTGGAGACTGACTCTATAACAATAGATAAGGTGGAGCAGAATGACTTTCTGCCGATGGAATTGGTTCAGGATAGTTTGTTCAAGTCTCTGAAGGACTCACTTACAGCCCGCTTTGCCATTGATGACTCAATACCTGTGCTTAATAGCAAGCTTACGACAAGACAGAAAGACAGCATAATTATGGCTGGAGTTGACCAGAAGTACCATACGGACTGGACTCCGGTACCTCGCAAGGCCACTCTGCTGTCTATGCTGATTCCCGGAGGTGGGCAGATTTACAACAGAAAGTACTGGAAACTGCCTATTTTCTATGGCGGTTATGTGGGTTGCGTATATGCTCTGTCCTGGAACAACCAGATGTACACAGACTATATGCAGGCTTATGAGGATATTATGGATAATGACCCGGACACCAGGAGCTATGAGGACTTTCTGCCACCACATTACGATGTTGAGTCAAACAAGGAATGGCTTAAAGATGTTCTCAAAAACAGAAAAGACAGTTTCCGCCGCTACCGGGACATAAGCATATTCTGTTTCGCAGGCGTTTACCTGCTCTCTATTATCGATGCATACGTTGATGCCGAGTTGTCGCACTTTGATGTGAACAAGGATCTGAGTCTGCACTGGAATCCTGGAATTCTGGACACGCATACCGCAAGTCTGGGCCTCAATCTCTCACTCACCTTCTAATAAGAGAAAGCGCAATGAAAGTAAGAAATCTCACTCTGCTCCTGTTGTCTGTCATAGCTGTCACCCCGGCTGCGGCTCAGAGTGACTCCTTGTATGCGTATCTGGACAGCATTGAGAATACGTGGTATGCCAGCCATTATCTGACAGTTGACTATGAGTGTCTGAACAGCTCGCAGGCGCCGTCGTTTCCCGACTCGGTATATCAGAAGAGGCTGCAGAGCCTGCCTACTGTCATTGAAATGCCGTATAATGCAGAGGTAAGGGCCGCCATTGACCTTTACACTCAGCGCAGCCGCAAGGGCACCTCTTTAATATTAGGGCTCTTTCCTATTTATGAGGACATCTTTGTTGAGGCACTGAAAAGATATGACTTGCCGGTGGAGCTGAAGTATCTGCCAATAATAGAATCGGGACTGAGACCTAAAGCCGCCTCAAGAATGGGAGCCGCAGGTATGTGGCAGTTCATCTATAGCACCGGACGTAAGTATGACCTGAGTGTGAACAGTCTGATTGATGACAGATTTGATGTGAGAAAGGCCACGGATGCCGCAGCCCGCCATTTCAGGGATCTTTATGATATCTATCACAACTGGGACCTTGCCATATCGGCATACAACTGTGGATCTGGAAATATAAACAAGGCTATTGCCCGAAGCGGCAGCACGGATTTCTGGAAATTATACCAGTACCTGCCGAATGAGACCAGGAGCTACCTGCCGGCTTTTATTGCCATAAACTATGTGATGGAGTTCTACCGCGAGCACGGTATATGCCCTGCTGAGGCATCGATATCGCCGGCAACGGATACACTGCACATAGCCAGGAACCTGCATTTTGGTCAGATTGAGGAGCTGTGCGGGATTTCAGAGGAGGAGCTTGCGGCTTATAACCCGCAGTATCTGGGAGAGATTATTCCAGGCGCTTACCGCGAATGTGTGCTGACTCTTCCTACCAGATATATAGTACCGTTGGTTCAGGCTGGCGACTCACTCTATCTGCATAACAGCGCGAAGTTCTTCCCTGAAAGCAAGACTAAGCTGGTTGACGATGAGATGCTGAACCGCCGCACATACATCACGCACAAGATTCGTAACGGAGAGACTCTGTCAACGATAGCGGCCATGTACCACACCACCGTCAGAAATATCAAGGCGTGGAACAATATGTCAAGCGATAGGATCAGAGCCGGAAAGACTTTGAAGATATACAACAGGTAAAGCATTATGAGTGAGCAGAGTTATTTCTCGCCCGATGAGGAGAAGCAGATTGACGAGGCGTTCGCGCATCTGATAGATAGCTATCTGCAGTCGAAACACCGCAAGAAGGTGGAGCTGATAACAAAGGCTTTCAATTTTGCGCGGCAGGCTCACAACGGAATACGGCGCCATTCGGGTGAGCCGTATATCATGCATCCTATCGCGGTGGCACAGATTGTGGCATCGGAGATTGGACTTGGCTCTACATCTATCTGCTCTGCCCTGCTTCACGATGTGGTTGAGGACACCGACTATACGATTGACGATATAAAAAATGTATTCGGCCCGAAGATTGCGCAGATTGTAGATGGTCTGACCAAGATTGCGGGAGGAAGATTCGGAGAGAAGGCATCGGCACAGGCGGAGAATTTCAAGAAGCTGCTGCTCACAATGTCGGACGACATCCGCGTTATTATCATAAAGATAGCTGACCGCCTGCACAATATGCGCACGTTGGAGCATTTGCCTCTGCGCAAGCAGTACAAGATATCGGGCGAGACGCTTTATATATATGCTCCGCTGGCTTACCGACTGGGACTGAACCGTATAAAGACCGAGTTAGAGGACCTGAGTTTCAAGTTTGAGCATCCAGAGGAGTACAGGCAGATTCAGGAGAAACTGAATGTGACGAAGGCTGAGCGGGCTACCGCATATCAGGAGTTTGTGGCGCCGATAAACGAGAAACTCAAGGCGATGGGGATGAGGTATGAGATTCTTCGACGCGTGAAGGCCCCCTACTCCATATGGCGGAAGATGAACACCAAGCAGCTCACGTTTGAGGAGATTTATGACATTCTTGCGGTAAGGATTATCTTTGAGCCCACATCGCCGGAGACGGAGCTGAGCGACTGCTTCAACATCTATCTTATGCTCACCAAGATTTACCAGTCTCATCCCGACCGTCTGCGTGACTGGGTCACAAGACCCAAGAGCAATGGGTATCAGGCTCTGCACGTGACGCTTATGGGCGGACGTGGCGAATGGGTTGAGGTGCAGATAAGGAGCACAAGGATGAATGATATTGCCGAGCAAGGCATTGCCGCGCACTGGAAATACAAGGCTGGAGCAGTGGAGGGTACTCTGGAGGAGGATGACTCAGAGTTGAACAAGTGGCTTGGCACCATACGCGAGATTCTGGAGGACCCGCAGCCGGACTCTATGGATTTTCTGGATACCATCAAGCTGAATCTGTTCTCCACAGAGATTTTCATTTTCACACCGAAAGGTGAGTTCCGCACGATGCCTCAAGGGAGCACGGTTCTTGACTTCGCATTCAACATTCACACTTATCTTGGCACACATTGCATCGGCGCAAAGGTGAATCATAAGCTGGAGCCACTGAACTATGTGCTGCAGAGCGGAGACCAGGTGGAGATTCTTACATCAAAGAGTCAGAAAATAGCACACGAGTGGATGGATTTCGCCACCACTGCGGCGGCAAGGGCTAAACTGAGAAGCCTGCTCAGGAAGGAAGACCGCGAGAATCAGAGATTCGGCGAGGCTATATTCAGCCAGTTCCTGAAGGATGAGGACCTGGAGTCTGACAGCGGCAAGATGGACAAGCTTGTATCATTACACGGATTTGAGACCCGCGAGCAGTTTATGATTGCGCTTGGCAGAAAGGAGATAATTCTTGGAGACTCTGAGAAGAGCATCATAAAAAGCGACGGCAGTGGAAGTTGGTACAGCAAGCTCCTGTGGGGAAAGAGAAAGAGCACACACGGGACAACTGGCACACAGGGCGAAGTCAAACCGGGCATCAATGTTAAGAATACGCTTGTCCTTACCGACCATGACATTCATCTGCACACTCTGGCAGGATGTTGCAATCCCGTTCCAGGCGATGATGTGATAGGTTTTGTGGATGCTGAGGGAAATGTAACCATTCACCAACGCAAATGTGAGGTTGCGAACAAGATGAAATCAGCGCAAGGCAACCGCATTGTAACTGTGGAATGGCACACAGAGGAGTCTCTTTTCCCTGTTACGCTTTACATAAAAGGTATTGACAGTATCGGCACTCTTGGAAGGGTTACCGGTGTGATATCCGAGAAACTCGGCACAGATATCCGCAAGATATCCCTGGAATCGGACGAGGGTATATTCGAGGGTACACTTCAGGTTCTGGTCCACAACCTGAGCGAGGCAGTGAAGATAAAGAACGGGCTGAAGAAGATTGAGGGAATCAAAACGGTTGCCCGCAAGGAGGAGTAGCATCCAACTCGCCCAATATATCCACCAGTTCCTGACGGACAGCTTTCAGACGCGACACAATCTCGTGCATATCAACAGTCTGCTTGGGGTTCTCCTTTATGCGCTGACGGGCGCCTTTGATGGTCAGATGGTTATCGTGCACCAGGAACTTTATGAACTTTATCTGCTTTATGTCATCGCTGGTATATTGACGTATGCCCGAGGTGGTCTTCTTGGGTGATATCTCCTTGAACTCCTTCTCCCAGTAACGCAAGGTTGACTCCGGCACATCCAGCAGTTCGGCAACCTCCTTGATGGAATAATAACGCTTTAAATCCTTATCAGTCTTTAGCGGCATAGTTGGTTATTTTGTTTTAATCATATACACGACCCTGATTCTCTGACATCCGTATCATCTCGTCATACTCCTCGTCGTTCAAATCCATAAAATAGTAGTTTACAGGATTCACATTCACTCCGTTAATCATCACCTCGTAATGTACGTGTGGTCCGGTGCTCTTTCCTGTGGAGCCGGCCTTGCCGATGACCTCGCCGCGAGACACTGCCTGGCCCACCCTGACACCAAGTTTGCTGAGATGGGCATAACGTGTGACATAGCCATAGCCGTGGTCTATGTCAATGCAATTGCCATAACCGGTCATCCACTTGGCATATACGACCTTGCCGTTTCCAGTGGCATAGACAGGGGTGCCGGTTTCGCAGGTGAAGTCCATTCCGCTATGGAATTTTGGCACGTGATAGACAGGATCCATACGATATCCGTAACCCGATGCGGTACTCTTCAGGTCTTTGTTGGCGATAGGCATTATTGACGGAATGCAGTCAATG
Source organism: Bacteroidaceae bacterium (assembly GCA_045597985.1). Lineage (GTDB taxonomy): Bacteria > Bacteroidota > Bacteroidia > Bacteroidales > Bacteroidaceae > Colenecus. The sequence goes on from JAZLLE010000017.1 coordinate 8,644, forward strand.
CGCTTTGCGTTATCACGATAAAGAGTCACTACATCGTCGAACGACTTGGACTGAATATAGAGTTTCTTCTCCAGGAGGTCAACCCTCTGTGATATGTTTACTACAAGATTGGAATTGGTCATATCCATCAGCCCGGCATAGCGGTTGGTACCGGAATAACCGGCCTGACGGACGTATTCCGATACCGGCTCTGACTCAAGAAGCACGCGATACAGGTTATCATCGCGCTGCTCTATGCCGTGGAGTACGTCCAAGGCGCCATCCACCTGACGCGAGAGTACCTGATACTGAGACAGCAGGCGGGTGTTCTCCTCGCGCAACTTGTCTATTGACGGTGTGGGAATAAGGATGTAGAATATCAGGAATGCCAGGCCTCCGAGCAGGATGATGCCGAGCGTGCTTAGGATGTATGTCCTGATGCGCTGTCCCAGAGTCGGATAGATTCTTTTGAAGACCCGATGCTGGATATCGTACTCGTAATATACCTTTTTCACACTTTTCCCTCTCTTTGAATAAGGTGGAGCGACAAAAGTAACAAAAAGTCAGTATCTTTGCAAACTCAAAAACGATAAAACAAAAAATCAACGCTATATGATGACTGCAAAAGAGATCAGAGAGTCTTTCAAGAAGTTCTTTGAAGGCAAGGAGCATCAGATTGTTCCGTCCGCGCCGATGGTGGTAAAGGATGACCCTACGCTTATGTTCACAAACGCCGGCATGAACCAGTTCAAGGATATCATTCTGGGCAATCACCCAGCCAAGTTCAAACGTGTGGCGGACTCGCAGAAGTGTCTGCGCGTGAGCGGCAAGCACAACGATCTTGAGGAGGTTGGCCACGACACATATCATCATACAATGTTCGAGATGCTGGGCAACTGGTCGTTCGGCGACTATTTCAAGAAAGAGGCCATTGACTGGGCTTGGGAGTATCTGGTGGACGTACTGGGTCTGGACGCGAAGAACCTGTATGCGACGGTATTCGAGGGCTCACCTGAGGAAGGCATCGGACGTGACGACGAGGCTGCATCATATTGGGAGAGGCATCTTCCAAAGGACCATATCATAAACGGCAACAAGCACGACAACTTCTGGGAAATGGGCGATACCGGTCCCTGCGGTCCCTGCTCGGAGATTCACGTTGACTCACGCAGCGAGGCTGAGAAGGCTCTTGTTCCTGGCCGTGAGCTGGTGAACAAGGATCATCCGCAGGTTATTGAGATATGGAACCTGGTGTTTATGCAGTACAACCGTAAGGCAGACCATTCTTTGGAGCCGCTGCCGGCAAAGGTTATTGATACCGGTATGGGATTTGAGCGTCTGGTACGTACGCTGCAAGGTAAGACATCCAACTACGACACTGACGTGTTCCAGCCCATCATCTCTACAATTGGCCAGCTTACCGGCCACGAGTACGGCAAGGATGAGCAGACCGACATAGCTATGCGCGTTGTGGCCGACCACATACGTACAATAGCGTTCTCAATTACCGACGGTCAGCTGCCGTCGAATGCCAAGGCCGGATATGTTATCCGCCGTATCCTGCGCCGTGCGGTACGTTACTCCTACACGTTCCTTGACCAGAAGGAGGCTTTCCTTTATAAGCTGCTGCCCGTGCTGATTGACAATATGGGCGACGCATATCCTGAGCTGAGCGCGCAGAAGACACTTATTGAGAAGGTTATTATTGAGGAGGAGGAGTCGTTCCTGCGCACTCTTGACACCGGCATCAAGATGCTGGACAAGGTGATGGCCGACACCAAGGCTGCAGAGAGCACTATTATTAGCGGTGTAAGTGCCTTCACTCTGTATGACACTTACGGATTCCCGCTTGACCTTACCGAGCTGATTCTTCGCGAGAACAATATGACGGTGAACACTGGTGAGTTCAACGAAGAGATGGCAAAGCAGAAAGCCCGCGCGCGCAACGCCGCTGCCGTTGAGAATGGTGACTGGGTTGTCTTGAAGGAGGGTGAGACTGAGTTTGTGGGCTATGATTTCACCGAGTATGAGACATCCATCCTGCGCTATCGCACTGTTACCCAGAAGAAGGAGACTCTGTATCAGATTGTACTTGACAAGACTCCGTTCTATGCCGAGATGGGTGGTCAGGTTGGTGATACCGGAGCTATCGTAAGCGAGTTTGAGACTATCAACATTATTGATACAAAGAAGGAGAACGGTCTGCCGGTTCATATTGCAAAGAAACTGCCTGAGCATCCGGAGGCACCTATGATGGCCTGCGTGGATACAGACAGACGTTACGCATCGGAGGCCAACCACACAGCTACCCACCTTCTGGACGAGGCGCTTCGCGAGGTTCTAGGCCCGCACGTGGAGCAGAAGGGCTCACTGGTATCGCCGGAGGGACTGCGCTTTGACTTCTCACACTTCCAGAAGGTCACTGACGAGGAGATACGTCAGGTGGAGCGTCTGGTAAACGAGAGAATCCGTCAGGATATTCCGCTGGTAGAGCATCGCAACACTCCTATTGAGGAGGCTAGGAAACTGGGAGCCATAGCTCTGTTCGGCGAGAAGTATGGCGACGAGGTACGCGTAGTGCAGTTCGGCCAGTCTATTGAGTTCTGTGGAGGCGTTCACGCCGCATCAACAGGGCGCATAGGTATGTTCAAGATTCTGGGAGAGAGCTCCATCGCCGCCGGCGTGAGACGTATTGAGGCTGTTACCGGCCAGGCTGTGGAGGAGATGCTCTACGGTATGCAGGATTCAATCAACAATCTGAAGGCTATGATGCCCGGGCAGAACCTGGAGGCTTCCGCACAGAAAATGATTGATGAGAATGCTGCTCTGAAGAAGCAGGTTGAGGGCTTTATGAAAGAGAAGACTGCTCAGATGAAGAGCGAGCTGCTGGCACAGAAGAGGCTGATGAACGGTGTACAGGTGATAAGCTGCAAGATGGAGGCCAACGCCAATGTGGCACGCGACATTGTGTTTATGCTGCGTGGTGAGATAACAGAGAATCTGGTTGTGGTTATTGGCAGCGTGGATGAGGGCAAGCCGATGCTTACTGTAAGTGTGAGCGAGGACCTGACATCACGTCTGAATGCCGGTCAGATGGTGCGTGAGGCCGCCAAGAATATTCAGGGTGGCGGTGGCGGACAGCCGCATTTCGCCACAGCCGGTGGCCGCAATGCCGATGGCATACAGGCTGCGATTGACGCTATCCTGGCTAAAATCTGAACATTATTCAAGTTTCGCAAGTTACAAATTACTGTCATTCAAGGATCGTTAGGGCCCCCTCCTACAACCTCCCCTGAGGGGAACCCAGCCGAGAACGGCTAAAACTGAAGTCTCGCACATGCGAGACTTCAGTTTTAGTCCGGCCAGTTGACCAGGAATACGGTTCCTGTGGCGCGGGTAAGGGCGGTATATAGCCAACGGTAATATTCTATGTCGCGTCCGTCCTCGGGGATATAGCCCTGATCTATGAAGACGTTGTGCCACTGTCCGCCCTGCGCCTTATGACAGGTTACCGCATATGCGTACTTTATCTGGAACGCGTTAAGGTATGGATTCTCCTTGAGCAATCTGGCACGCTCGCGTTTGTCGCGGACATCAGCATAATCTTCCAGTACATTATGGTAGAACTCATCCTGCTGCTCTTTTGTCAATGCGGGCGCCTCTGAGTGGAGCGTGTCAAGCAGGACATCGGCCTCTATCTCGTAATCATCGTAATCTGGAAATGAGAGCTGTACTGTGGCGAAGTTGAATCCATACAGTTCGCGGTGACGGCGTACACGCCTTACCACGGCCATATCGCCATTGGCAATGAAGGGCGGTATTCCGGCTGTGGAGACACCTTCCGCCGATGCATTACGCTGCTCCAGCCCGGTCCAGTAATAATTGTTCTTTACAACCATCACATAATCGCCCCGGCAAAGCTCGTCCTCACGGTCCAGTATCGTGTTACGGATGCCGTTGTTGTAAATTTTGGCGCGCTTGTTGGAGCGGCACAGCACGATGGTTTCGGATATGCCGTCCTTGCTGTAGCATTCTGATATACACTCTATCAGGTCCTCGCCACTTATTTTACGCACATCGGTGAACCCGTCCAGAACAAAGCGGAAACTGGTGTCGGATATGCTGCCGCCGTTGAAATCACTCACATCGGGCAGACTGTCGCGGAGCAGAGTGGCGTTGTGCAGTATTCCTGAGTTGCACTCCTGACGGACCACCTCGGTCAGGACGCACTGAGTTACGGACAGCCCGTAGGTCTTGAGCTTATCGCCAATGAGCGCCGGACTGAGCACCTCGCCCACAGGAGGAAGCTGCGCGCTGTCGCCGAGCAGGAGCATTGAGCATCCCTTGCCGGAATAGACATAGCTGACCAGGTCATCCAGCAGGCGTCCTGTGCCGAACATTGAGCCGGAAAGCCCTTCGTTGGATATCATTGAGGCCTCATCAACAAGGAAGAGTGTATTCTCTGCCGGATTTCTGTCTAGTGTAAAGACAGACTGGTCAAGAATGGATTTCTGGCGATAGATTCTCTTGTGAATGGTATAGGCGGGAGCATCGGAATAGATTGACAGGACCTTGGCGGCACGGCCTGTGGGAGCCAGCAGTGTGACGGGACGATGCAGTGCGCGCATTGTACGGACAAGAGCGCTGACCAGCGATGTCTTGCCGGTTCCCGCATAACCACACAAAAGAAAAGCCTTCCGCTCACCGGCGGAAGACAGGAACGAGGCTATAGCACCAATGGCATTTGTCTGGTCTGCCGTAGGACTGAAAGGACAATTCCTGACTATTTCTGTAGCTAAAAGGGCACTCTTGTCCATTTATACTATTTTTTTTCGCGCTATTGGTTTTTATTAATAATATTTATTCTATTTTTGCGGAACGAAAATAATTAAAAAAACTATAGTTTTATGAAAAAGGTCATTAATATTCTTCTCGGGCTCTGTATTATAGGTTTGGCCTATATATTCTACGGAAGCATTATGGGCCCTATCAAGTTTGAAGAGGAGAAAACCAAGAGAGATGAGGCCGTAAAGAACCGCCTTATTGACATCCGTACAGCACAGGTTGAGTATCACAACCAGCACGGTGGTCTTTACACCGCCAATATGGACTCACTGATTGACTTCGTCAAGACCGGCAAGCTTCCTACAATCGCAAAGATTGGTGAGCTCAACGATCAGCAGATGGAGGACAACTGGACAGAGTCCAAGGTTCTCAACGCCTACAAGGAGGCCAAGAACGCCAAGAATCCAAGAATAGCGAACGAGAAGTGGCAGGAGCTGATTGACGCTGGTTTCGTAACGAAGAACAGCGACGGCAGCATCAATTATCTGTTTAGCCGCGATACCGTATGGACAGACATCATCGGCTCACTTTTCCCGGCAGGCTTCAATGCAGACTCACTGCGTTATGTTCCTTTTGGAAACGGCGCGGAGTTTGAGCTTGAGCTTGGAAGCGATACTACCAAGTCTGGCTCATTTATGTCTCTGTTCGAGGCAAGAACTCCTTTCGAGACCTATCTGAAGGGTCTGAACGAGCAGGAGATTTTCAACCTTGTTGATGAGAGAGAGCAGCTTGGACGTTATCCGGGTATGAAGGTTGGCGACGCTGTAAGCGGTAACAACAACGCCGGTAACTGGGAGTAATCTCAGCGATGTTTCCGGGCAAGACAGAACAATACAAGGAATCCATCCGCATCAATGCGGATGGATTCTGTTTTACTCTGCCTGACGGAAGCAGAAGAGCGGTAATCCACGCTCTCTTCACAACCATTCCCTACTCTGCGGACAGCGAGCTCAAGGAAGAAGAGAGGAAGGCACTTTTCAGTATGGTGTTTCCATCCGTAAAGGATGTCTCGATATTGACGGAACACGTTCAGGAGTTCGGCATCACAATACTCTCCGGAATAAAACAGGAGATGGCTACAAGACTTGCCTCATACTTTGACGACGCTGTTGTTATGAGTCACATACACCATATCCTTACAGAATCGTATGAGTGGAAGGGCAAGCTGATTACAGTAATAAGGCAGGACGACGGCATTGATGTGATTGCGACGGACAGCAACAGGATTCTGTTTCTGAACACATTGCGTACCAGCCAGCCTTACGAGGCTGCTTACTATATTATAAAGGTGTGGAAGGAATTCGGTTTCAGGAGCGGTGACGCGTGCATCCGTCTGGCAGGATTAAAGGATACAGATGAGAGTTTGCTTAGAAACCTCAGATTAATGACAGGAGAGAATAGCGTATGCGTGTTATAAGCGGTATTTACAAACACAGACGTTTTGATGTTCCAAGAACGTTCAAGGCAAGACCTACTACAGATTTCGCCAAGGAGAATCTTTTCAATGTGCTGGCAAACAGACTGGATTTTGAGGATGCCACCGCGCTGGACCTTTTCTCAGGTACAGGCAGCATCAGCATTGAGCTGCTGTCAAGAGGCTGCGAGCGTGTGATATCAGTAGAAAAAGACCGTGAGCACTATTCCTTTATACGCAAGGTTATGGAGACTGTAGGCACAAAGAACAGCCTTGTAATTAACGGAGATGTCTTCAAGTATCTGGAACGATGCCAGGAGCAGTTTGACTTCATCTTTGCCGACCCTCCATATCAGTTGCCTGAGTTAGGGCAATTGCCTGAGATTGTGCTTAGCCGCAATATACTGAAGCCGGAAGGCATATTCGTTCTGGAGCACGGCGACAAGTACGATTTTAAGGAGAACCCACGCTTCAAGGAGATAAGGGTGTATGGCAGCGTGCACTTCTCGTTCTTTGAGTAGTCCTTGGACAGGGCTACCCTATCCCATCACGGCAGAAATCGAACATATCAAGAATCAGCTGACGGTCAACCCAGGCCTCGTGCAGTGCGCCCTCAGCATCGGGCAGATGCATACAGGCGCCTACGGCATCGGCACTCCCCGCAATCAACGAATAGAGCTGATCATAATCGGAGCAATCAAGCCTGATGGTTCCGTGGCACTCGCGTATCTCATACTGTTGTGAGCGCATAAGTCCCATTGGCACGCCGCACAGGAAATGAGATAGAAAGAGCTCGCCGGAGCACGCCCACGCGATTACATCGCAGGAAGGCACGACAAGCCCTTTGTTTTTGTATAAATCCCTGAGTGCCCTGGCGAACTCGCCGCCGGTTCCGGGAATGGAGTAACCTTTCTCTACTACCGCCATCGAATCAGAATCTTGTGGCGCGAAGTTACTCAAAATCAGGAAAAGGACAACTCTCCGTCCGATACATCTACGCTTATAGGGTGTGTGCGGTCAACCGTACCGGACAATATCCCGGTAGAGAGTCTATTGAGCAGAAGGTTCTGAACAGCACGCTTTACAGGACGCGCTCCGAACTCCGGATCAAAGCCTTCGGAGGCAATAAGGTCAATTGCCGCATCAGTAAGCCTCAGCGAGATGCCGTTGCCCTCAAGCATCTGACGCACTCCCTCTATCTGCAGACGTACGATGCTGCGTATCTCCTCGCTGCCAAGAGGCAGGAACAAAACAATCTCGTCAATACGGTTCAGGAACTCCGGGCGGATGGTCTGACGCAACATAAGCGTAAGCTCACGGCGCGTCTCATCAATCCATTCCGGGCGGTTGGCTGTATTCAGGCTTGCCGTACGCTCGCGTATGTACTGGCTGCCCAGATTGCTGGTCATTATTATGATGGTGTTCTTGAAGTTGACCACACGGCCCTTGTTGTCGGTAAGACGGCCGTCATCAAGCACTTGCAGAAGGACGTTGAAGACATCGGGATGAGCCTTCTCTATCTCGTCGAACAGCACCACTGAATATGGCTTGCGACGCACGGCCTCCGTAAGCTGTCCGCCCTCGTCATAGCCCACGTATCCGGGAGGCGCTCCGATAAGGCGTGTTACCGAGAACTTCTCCTGATACTCACTCATATCTATGCGGGTCATAAGGCGCTCATCGTTGAACAGGTAGCCGGCCAACGCCTTGGCGAGCTCGGTCTTGCCCACTCCGGTGGTTCCCATAAAGAGGAACGAGCCGATAGGGCGCTTTGGGTCCTGCAATCCGGCACGGCTGCGACGCACGGCATTGGAAACTGCGCTGATGGCATCGTCCTGACCGATTACACGCTTGTGCAACTCCTCATCAAGGTGAAGCAGTTTCTCGCGCTCACTCTCCAGCATACGGCTCACAGGGATGCCTGTCCAGCGCGATATTACCTCGGCTATATCGTCGGCTGTGACCTCTTCCTTAAGCAAGGCATTGTCGCCCTGCTCTGCGTGGAGTTTGTCCTGTATAGAGACTATGTGGTTCTCCAGCTCCTGCAACTTGCCATAGCGTATCTCCGCCACCTTGCCATAGTTGCCCTCACGCTCGGCATTATCGGCCTCGGCCTTCAATTGCTCTATCTGCTGCTTGTCCTGCTGAATGGTGTTCAGCAACGACTTCTCTCGCTCCCACTTTGAGCGTATCTGCTGCTCCTGAGACCTGAGGTTGTCAATCTCATCGTTCAGCTGGCGGAGCTTTACATCGTCGTTCTCACGGCGGATTGCAGCACGCTCTATCTCAAGTTGCTTCAGGTGGCGGGTTATCTCGTCCAGTTCCTCCGGTACGGAGTTGCGCTCCATACGAAGTTTGGCTGCGGCCTCATCCATAAGGTCAATGGCCTTATCGGGCAAGAATCGCTCGGTGATGTAGCGGTTTGAAAGCTCTACCGCAGCGATGACAGCCTCGTCCTTGATACGCACCTTGTGATGGTTCTCGTACTTCTCCTTAATGCCACGCAGGATGGATATGGAACTGGGAACATCCGGCTCATCCACCATCACGGTCTGGAAGCGACGCTCCAGGGCCTTGTCTTTCTCAAAATACTTCTGATACTCGTTCAACGTTGTGGCACCTATGGCACGAAGGTCTCCACGAGCCAGAGCCGGCTTAAGTATATTGGCCGCATCCATCGCTCCCTCGCCTGCACCGGCACCCACAAGTGTGTGGATTTCATCGATGAAAAGGATGAAATTGCCATCGCTCTGGATTACCTCGTTTATCACGCCCTTGAGGCGTTCCTCGAACTCGCCCTTGTACTTGGCACCGGCTACCAGTGCTCCCATATCAAGGGAATAGATGGTGCGTGACCGAAGGTTCTCCGGCACATCGCCACGGAAGATACGTTGGGCCAGACCTTCTATGATTGCGGTTTTTCCGGTACCAGGCTCACCTATCAGTATCGGGTTGTTCTTGGTACGGCGGCTAAGAATCTGCAACAGGCGGCGAATCTCATCGTCACGCCCTATTACCGGGTCAAGTTTGCCCTGACGCGCACGCTCGTTCAGATTGATAGCAAACTGAGGCAGGAACTGCGCCTGGTCTGCTCTGTTGTAATCGTTGTTGCTATTGTTCATAGTGGTTAATTTTGACAACCGGTTATGGACAAGCGGCATACCAAGGCTGGCATTACGTCATTTTGGCTGACGAAAGGATGGTTTGTGCGTCAATTTGTCTCATCTTCTCGAGGCCGCAGTCAGAGACTGTTTGGGGGCTAGGCTCTACGAAGCCTACTCGCTACGGCGCGAGACGCTGAAACGCGGATTTTTATATAAAAGCGCAGCCTTACTATTAAACCTTAACTACGTAAAGCAGTCATATTAATAGACTAGCCCCGAAGGGCAGGCTATTCTATTGACTTTAACTGACCGAATGAGACTGAGAACTATCTTCATAGCTCTGGCGATATGCGCTGCTGCGCCTGCTCTCGCACAGAGAGGCAACGATAAATCAAGCAACCCGCTGCTGAACGGCAGGGCAACTATTTCCGGAAACATCATAGATGCAGAGAGTACTGTACCGGTGGCACAGACCGCAATCCAGTTGTTTGCAATGCCCGACACAACGAGCGTGGCAGGAACGGTGTCAGACAATTACGGACACTACTCAATTCAGAAACTGGCCGTGGGCAGTTACCTGCTGCGATATTCATTCCTTGGTTACGAGACTCAGGAAAAACAGCTCAATGTAGTACGCAGCGACCGCGAGATAGACCTGGGCACCCTAAGGATGAAGGCCGACACCATTATGCTGAGCGAGGCCATTATTCAGGCGGAACTGCCTCAGATGCAGATGGTGGACGACACTCTGATGTTCAATGCCGATGCATTCCGCGTGCCTGAGGGCTCGGTGCTGGAAGAGCTTATCAAGCGCCTTCCAGGCGTTATTATTGAGGAGGGCACAATAAAGGTAAACGGCAAGACCGTGAAGAGATTCCTGGTAGATGGCAAGGAATTCTTCGACTACGACACCAATATGGCACTGAAGAACCTGCCTACCGAAATGGTTGACAAGGTTAAGACGTACGAGCGCAAAAGCGAGCTGGCGCGTGTTACCGGCATAGACGATGGCGAGGAGGAGATGGTGATGGACCTGCAGGTAAAGCCCAATATGCGCAGGGGATGGCTCACCAACATTGACCTTGGAGCCGGCATTCCTATTGGCGACAATGATTACGGCGAATGGGTTAAAGGACTCTTCAGCGGACGAGTTACGGTGAACCGTTTCGCCACAGACAGACAGCTGTCCATCACGGCCAACACCGGCAACCTTGGCGGATACAGCGGACGTGGCGGTGGTGGTGCAGGAAACGGTCTGAACTACAACACCCAGCTTGGTGTTAACTTTGCCAGGAATATAGGAAAAGCGTATAAGGGCCGCAGGAATGAGTACCCGCTTGAGGTTGGCGGCAACATCCGCTACAACGGTTCCAACTCACGTTCCATAAACGAGTCTGAGTCTGAGACCTACCTTACATCGCAGACCAGCCAGTCTTTCCGCAACAACCATTCGTCGAACCACAATAACCGCGATGGAATTGACGGCAGTCTGAGAATTGAGTGGAGGCCGGATACGATGACAGACATCACATTCCGCCCAAACTTCTCGTACAACAGGAACGGCAGCGGAAACAGCAGCGAGTCTGTATCGTTCAACGCCGATCCACATCAGAACGGTATGGACGAGCCACTCAGCGAGTACAAGGAGGACCGGTACAGGCAGATTATGGACTCCATAGGAGTGAACAGCCAGATAAACAGCTCATCGGGCAATGGAACCACCCTGCAGTTCAGCGGACAGCTGCAGATAAACAGGAAATTCAACAACAAGGGAAGGAACCTGACATTCGCCACAAACTTCTCCTTGTCAAAGAGCGGCAATGAGAGCTACTCGGTGAACAACCAGAAATACTATCAGCTGGCCGGACGCGATACCATTATGAACCGTTTCAACGACTCACCGTCAAAGAACAACAACATAAGCGCCCGACTGATGTGGAGCGAGCCCTTCTCCGAGAAGGTGTTCCTGCAGCTGAGCTATCAGGCACAGTATCGTTTCCAGGATACCAACCGCAAGACATACCAGTTCCCGTCAAACCTGTTCCCGCACTGGGAGGATACCTGGGAGCTGCCCGATCCGGATGCGATGGTCTATTATGAGAATGACTCGCTGAGCCGCTATCAGACGTATGAGAACTTTGACCAGACAATAGAGACCCAGCTGAGGCTGAACACCGACAAAATAACGATGAATGTGGGATTCAGCCTGCTTCCGCAGCATCAGGCAATGAAGTATAAGTTTATGGGTGTTGACACAGTGGCTGCCAGAAATATCTTCAACTGGACACCTACGCTGAACTTCAGATACCGCTGGACCAGGCAGAAGAGCCTGCAGGTTACATACCGTGGAAGGACCAACCAGCCAAGTATGGACCAGATGCTTGCCATCACCGACAACAGCAACCCGCTTAATATCAGAAAGGGCAATCCTGAGCTTCAGCCTACATTCAACAATACTCTTGAGATGAACTACCAGACGAACATACAAGAAAAACAACGCAACTACAGTTTCAGGCTATCGGCAGGAAACACGTTGCGGAACATCTCAAGCAAGACGGAATATGATGAGGCAACAGGTGTCACGACCACTCAAAGCGTGAATATGGACGGATTCTGGAGCAACTGGAACACCAACGCCGACTTCACATTCAACACAGCCATCGCGAATGAGACGCTGCCGCAAGACCACAGGATAAACCTGAGTGCCTCCACATCGGGCAGGTACAACCATCAGGAGGGATATATGCGGTCCCGCTCGTCAATGACCGGAGGCGGCTCGCAGGGCTCGCAACTGAGTACCACCAAGTCGGTGAATGCCAGCCAGAGAGTGAACGCCACGTATCGGAATCTGTGGCTTGAGGTATCGCTCAACGGTAACGTGAGTTTCCAGCACTCACAGAATAACCTGCAGACCAACAACAATACGGACACGTGGAACTACAGCTACGGAGCCAGCGTAGATTTGAGGAAGTCAAGCTGGAAGAACCTCAGGCTCAACACGGACATATCTATGCAAAGCCGCAGAGGTTTCAGCAGCGCCACATACAACAGGAATGACCTTATATGGAATATGCAGCTGTCTGTAAATGTATTCAAGCGAAACGCGGGAACTATATCCGTGCAATGGTATGATATTCTCAACCAACGCAGCAACATCAACCGCAACATCAGCGCCACGGGACGCAGCGATACAAAGAACAACAACATAAACAGCTACATAGTACTGCACTTCATTTACAGACTGAATGTGTTCGGCAACAAAGATGCACGCCAACAGATGCGTCAGGCAAGGGCACAAGGCCCCGGACAGGGTAATTTCGGCGGAGGAATGAGAGGTCCGGGAGGTCCCGGTGGTGGCTTTGGCGGCGGTTTTGGAGGTGGAATGGGTGGCCCCGGTGGAGGCTTCGGTGGCGCTGGCGGAGGCCGCGGCAGATAATTGTAGCCAGACGCAGCCAATAAAAACACGTAATTTTTGAGCACATACGAAAAAATGAGTACCTTTGCACCGCTCTGAGGCGAAAGCACAGGAGTTGCGGGGTGTAGCTCAGCCCGGTTTAGAGTACGCGTCTGGGGGGCGTGTGGTCGCTGGTTCGAATCCAGTCACCCCGACTGAGAACAATAGTCTGCCTGTATTATCCGGCAGACTATTGTTTTTTGTGCTCAGCATTTACCATAAACATTATAATAGTATGAGAAACAAATTTTTTATCGGAGCTGTAGCTCTGCTTATGACGGGCGGTATCTGGAAGGCAGTTACACTCAATGGCAAAACTACGATGGAGACGCAAGTAAGCAGGCTGGTGGGAAACACACTATCATTTCCACAACAATTTGAGATTCCCGGCTCTACAGGCAGCAGAGCACCATTGGGCTACATAGTAGTGTGCTATGACTCCACGGTGTGCGCCACTTGTGAGATGAGACGCATTTACGAATGGAAGACTATTTTAGATGAGACCGAGGGAAAAGATGCTGTAATGCCTGTATTCATATTCACGCCTGGCAAAAGAGACAGGCAAAGTTATGAATCCGAGCGTGACAGGTCCGCGCTTCCCTACAAGGTGGTATCAGACTATGAAGGCCTTATGTACAAAGACAATCCGTTTCTGGCTCAAGGAAGCAGCCTCAATGTTCTGCTGGCAGACCGTGAGAGAAAAATAATCTTTACAGGAAACCCTTTACACAACAATCTGATAATGGAGATATACAGGAAATATACGGCGGCACTAATCAGAGACAACGGGCACGTATCCAATGAGACGGCCAGGGAGATAAGCAATTACATAAACAACCGCCAGCATCCGCAAAGCGGGCTATATCTGTATGATCTCAGCGCTGACATCGGAGATATTGAGGCAGGGGTCTCAAAAACCATGACTTTTGAGGCAAGAAACATATCAGACAATCCTGTGGAAATAGAAATGATACTTACTGATTGCGACTGCATACAGGCCGGGACATCCTCAAGCAAGGTAATGCCCAAAGAAAAAATCATACTCACGGCAACCGTCAATACGGATATGAGAGGCCGGTTCCAGCATTTTGTATATATAAAAGTGTCAGGGTGTGAGCAGGAGCTGATTGTTACCGTAAATGGGAATTGTATATAATCTGTTCTTTGAACAGTGTGGAAATTTGCAAAAGGTGAGTCATTTGAGTATATTCGCGGTGCAAAAGGAGAAAACAGATGAACAACGTGTATATTATTTGCGGCAGCATACTGATTATCCTTGTAGTGATGATGGAGCTGTACTACAGGAAGAGAGGTGATGCCGGCAAAAGTGAGCCACAGGACTCTCCCTCGGAGAAGCAGGCCGATGAGACTGTATGCTGCGGAAAGCACGCGGTGTGCGAGAAACAGAGATTGAGCGAGGCACTGGCCAGGAAAGCTGTTTACTTTGACGACGAGGAGCTTGACAGATTTACAGGTAGAGCATCTGACTCCTATTCAGACGACGAGATTGAGGAATTCAGGTACGTCATATACACTATGAGGCAGGATGAGGTACGCGACTGGCTTGAGAGTCTGATAGTCCGCGGAATTGAGTTGCCCGATCAGTTGAAGGACGAGGCAGGTATTCTGATGGAGGATTCGGCACAATAAATCAGTTGTTTAGTAGTTATATTATCAGTATAGGTAATAGCAGGGATGAAGAGGTTGTCTGGATATATCGCACTGGCAGTCGCGATGTTGTTCTTCGCTGGATGCTCAACGCAGAAGAACACACCTATGTCCAGATTCTACCATGCCACACTCACCAGATACAACCCTTACTTCAATGGCAAACAGGCCTACATAGAGGGATATCAGGCGCAGGAGAAGGCCGCCACGGACAATTACCTTGAGATACTGGACCTTTTCCCTATAAGCAATGAGGCTGCCCGGAAGACCGGTACGGCAAACTTTGACAAGGCCATAGAGAAAGCCCAGAAATGCGTGACACTACACTCCATAAAGAAGAAGCCGGTAAAAAAGCAGGGCGCTACAATGTCGGACAAGGATAAAGAGTTCTACAACAAGAATGAGTACAATCCTTTCCTGTGGCACGCCTGGATGCTTATGGCTGACTCGCAGATGCAGAAAGGAGAGTTCCTTGAGGCGGCCAGCACCTATTCTTACATCTGCCGTCTGTATCAGGATGCCCCGTCCATCGTATCAGAGGCACGTATGAAAATGGCGCAATGCTACTCAGAGCTTGAATGGAACTACGAGGCAGAGGAGGTGTTCTCCAGATTGTCACTGGACTCCATACCGGTAACGCAGAAGGCACAGTTGTCGGCCATAAAGGCATCGCACCTGCTAAAGCAAAAAAGATACCCGGAATCTCTGAGGCTTCTCAGACAGGCACTGCCATCACAAAGAATAAGCAAGACACAGAGAATCCGTGAGCACTATCTGCTGGGACAGCTGTACAAGGAGGAAGGTGATATGAATGCCGCCTACAACAGCTTCCGCAAGGTGCTCAGGATGAACCCTCCTTATAAGATTGACTTCAACGCCCGCATAATGCAGACAGAATGCATGCCGGCATCGGAGGCTGCACGGATAGAGAAGAAGTTGAGGAGGATGGCCAGAAATCCATCGAACAAAGATTATCTGGACCAGGTCTATTATGCCATAGGAAATGTGAGCCTAGCTTGCGGAGATACGGCAAAGGCGCTTCAGGCATACGAGACCGGACTGGTTGAGGGAAAGCAGAGAAGACCGGAGAGAGGTGTGCTTTTGCTTACTATGGCCACCATATACTGGAATCAAGCTAAATATGCCGACGCGTCAAGATGTTATTCCGAGGCGGTGGGCCTGGTAGAGGAGGATAATCCAAAATACGATGAGCTGATGCTGAGATCCTCCGTTCTTGGAAATCTGCTGGTCTATACCAACGAGATTGAGTTGCAGGACAGCCTCAGGCATCTGGCTACTCTGCCAGACACAGTAGTGTACGGTATTGTTGACAGAATTATTGAGAAGTTGCTGGAAGAGGAGGCCGAGGCGGAGAGACTTGCCAAGCTGGAGGAGAAAGAGGCGGCACTGGCCGATGATATGGCACAGACGTCCATAGTGGCAAATGACGGCTCCTGGTATTTCTACAATCAGGCGTTGGTAAAGGAGGGCGCTGCAAAATTCAACAGGACCTGGGGAAGAAGGAAACTTGAGGACCATTGGCGAAGACAGGACAAGAGCGCATCGCTTGCGGAATTTGAGGAGGAGACAGAGGAAGATACCCAGGAAATCGCAGCCGGCGATGACTCTCTGGTGCTGCATCTCCCTCAGTCTGACTCTATCGGTGCGGGAGCTGTGTATTCCGATGACCCTCACACAAGAGAATACTACATTCAGCAAATACCTTACACCGAAGAACAGATGCAGGAGTCAAGCGAGCTGCTTGCAGACGCGCTCTTCAACGCAGGGGTTATATACAAGGATGATCTGACTGAGTACGGACTGGCTGAGAAATCGCTTAAAAGGAACTCAGAAGAGTTTCCCGATCTTGAGAAAGCGGATGATGCCGTATATAATCTCTATCTGCTCTACTCTTTATGGGACAAGCCGCAAATGGCCGATGAATGCAAGAATATCCTGCGAGACAGATATCCCGACAGTCGGTTTACCCTCATAGTTACTGACCCTGAGTTCGAGGAGAATGTGAGATATGGCAAGCATCGCGAGGACTCACTATACCAGGCGGCATACAGCAATTATCTGAATGGGGAGAAAGCGGCATTGATGGAGTGCTGCAGAGTATCGGCGCAAAAATATCCCGTTGGACAGCACAGGGCTAAGTTTATGTTCCTGGAGGCTACAGCCAGACTCTCCGACGGTGACACTCAGGGATTCCTGGACATTCTGAAAGAGATTGTGGAGAAATACCCCGACCAGGAGATCAGCCAGCTGGCAGGAATAATATCGAAGGGAGTGCTTGACGGCAGGATTCTTCAATCCACTACTTTCGGTAACTTGTGGAGCAGACGCAACGGTATGGAGATTGATTCCCTGCAGACAGACAGTCTGCGTCCGGAATTCAATTCTGAGCGTCAACAACCCTTCATTGTTGTAATGGCATATCCACAGGACTCTTTAAGCGAGAATCAGTTGCTGTTCGAGACAGCCAGATACAACTTCTCACGCTATATGGTCAGGAACTTCGAAATGGCCTTCAGGCGCGAGTATGGCATAGGAATGCTCATTATCTCAGAATTCCTGAACTTTGACGAGGCATATCTGTACCGCAAGCGTCTGTATGCCGAGGGTGACATGGCATCGAGACTTGAGGGAATCAACACGCTTATCATTACGAGAGAGAATCTTGAGTTGCTGCTCAAGTATTACAGCTTTGACGAATATACAGACTTCTATAACGAACATTTCCTGAACATCCCGGAATTTGACATTGATGGATTGTCAATAGATGAGCAGATTGACGGAGATGAAGACATTGAGCAATATGAATAAGAACGGCTATCTCCTTTGGGTAGATGATGAGATTGACATACTGCGTGCCCACATTCTGTTTCTTGAGAACAAGGGGTACGATGTGGACACCGTGACAAATGGAGGCGATGCCATAGCGATGTGCCGTGAGAAGAGCTACGACCTGGTGCTGCTTGATGAGAATATGCTGGGAATGAGCGGACTTGAGACATTGGCACGGATAAAGGATATCAATCCCAACATTCCGGTGGTGATGGTTACCAAAAGCGAGGAGGAGGATATTATGGACCAGGCCATCGGCTCAAAGATTTCCGACTACCTGATCAAGCCCGTGCATCCAAATCAGATTCTGCTTACTCTCAAGAAAAACATTCACAAACACGACATAGTGACAGCAGAGACCAACAAGAGCTATCAGCAGAACTTCAGCAAGATAAGTATGCAGATAAACGACTCTTTCACTGCAGATGACTGGATTGAGATATACAGACAGCTCGTGCACTGGGAGTTGGAGCTTCTTGAGGCCGACAGCAGTATGCACGAGATGCTTGCGATGCAGAAGGCCGAGGCTAACCAGGCTTTCGCCAAATTCATCAAGAAGAGCTATATGCGCTGGATGCAGAAGCCTGATGACGCTCCTCTGATGAGTCCGGCCATATTCAAGCACAGCATATTTCCCGCAATGGATGCGGGAGAGAAGATTTTCCTGATAGTAATGGACAACTTCAGGTATGACCAATGGCGTGTGCTGAGCGCCGAGCTGGCCGACTATTTCTCATTTGACGAGGAACTATACTACAGCATACTGCCTACCGCCACGCAATACGCGCGGAACGCGATATTCTCAGGACTGATGCCAAACAAGATAAGCGCGATGTTTCCAGACCTTTGGGTTGATGAGGACTCTGAAGAGGGCAAGAACCTGAATGAGGAGCCGCTCATAAAGACACATCTTGACAGATATCGCCGCAAAAACACATTCTCATATCACAAGATAAATGACTCACAGGCGGCAGACAAGCTGTTGGCGCAGTTCAACAACCTGTCAGGCAACGATTTGAATGTAATAGTAATAAATTTCATTGATATAATGTCGCACGCCAAGACCGACTCCAAGATGATGCGTGAGCTCGCATCGGACGAGGCGGCCTACCGAAGTCTGATACTCTCCTGGTTCAAGCACTCATCCGTAAGCGGGCTGTTCAGGGCAATAGCACAGACCGGGCATAAGGTTGTATTGACAACAGACCACGGCAGCATTCGCGTGAACAAGCCAATACGCATTATCGGAGACAGAAACACAAACACGAACCTGCGCTATAAGTTAGGACGCAACCTTGGATTCAACAGCAAGGAGGTATTCGAGATTTCAGAGCCACAGAAGGCTTTCCTGCCCTCGCCTAACGTGAGCACATCGTATATTTTCGCATCCGAGGGAGACTATTTTGTGTATCAGAACAATTTCAACAGCTACGCATCGTATTACAAGGACACCTTCCAACACGGTGGAATATCGCTTGAGGAGATGATCATTCCTTTAATAACGCTTACGCCGAAAATAAAATAGAGCAATGGAGATAATTCTCAAATCAGCAGATGAGCTTGAAGATGCTGCGAAAGAGTTTGTGCGCGCAATGGGCGACAATACCGTATTCGCATTCTATGGTAAGATGGGTGCCGGCAAGACCACATTCATCAAAGCCCTTTGCAAGGTACTTGGCGTTGAGGACGAGGTGAACTCGCCAACCTTCGCCATAGTAAACGAATATCGCTCGGCCACTACAGCCGAGCTGATATATCATTTTGACTTCTACCGCATCAAAAAGATTGAGGAGGTCTATGACCTTGGCTATGAGGATTACTTCTACAGCGGCGCGCTCTGTCTCATTGAGTGGCCTGAGCTTGCCGAGCAGGTACTTCCCTCAGATACCGTAAAGGTAAGGGTTGAGGAGCAGCCCGACGGAAGCAGACTGCTAATCCTCTAGGCTGTCCACGTACTCAGCCTCGGCCTCTACGATAAGCAGAAGCTCATCAAGGTCGAAGTTCCCTATTCCATCGCGTTTAGCCTCTTTTGCTATGTAGGAGGCAACCGCCTCGTTGTCAATGTCTATGAAGCCATCGGCATCGGGCTCCTTATCAAGGACTCCGCTGGTGGCGAAATAGTCATTTATCACATCAAGAATATAATACAGGATATCGTCTGTATATTTATCCTTGAGGTCCTGAGGAAGGGAATCCTTTATAAAGGCAACTGTCCTCTCATCGTCAATGTCAAGATCCTTGAACTCGTCGTCAGCCATACCAATCAGAGTAATGCGTTTATTTTCTGCTCATATACAGGCTTTCCGGCAACTCCAACCTGTGAGTCAACCATCTGACCATCTTTAATAAAGACTACTGTAGGCACACTCATAATGCCAAACTTGTCTGTAAGCTCAGGATTCTCCTCAATATCGCACTTTCCTACTATAACCTTTCCGTCATACTGAGCGGCAAGCTCCTCAATAACCGGAGCAAGACGCTTGCAGGGGCCACACCAGGTTGCCCAGAAATCAATTACAACAGGCTTGCCGCCATTGACCACATCGTTGAAATTCTGTTCTGTAATTTCCATAATAAGTTATTTATTAATAATATAATCCAATCCTTCTGTCTCCTTAATGAATTTGATGAGCTCTTTAGTCACCTCAATTCTTCTCTCCGCAGACTGCAGCTCTACATTGTATCCGCTCTCAAGATCTCTGATACTGAAGCGCAACCTTGCATTTCCAGGCTTCTCCGTAAGCAGAGCCAATTCAGACACAACCATCTGATCTATCATATTCAGATCTGCCTGAATGGTTATGCTCTCTACAATCTTCTCTTTTACATCGGGCAAAAGCTCTATTGATGTTATGTTCAGGTCAATACGCTGGGGGTTATACTTGTATGGCTCGCATTTTCCCCTGATGAAAAGGAAGTTGCCGTTCTTCATATAATTACCCCACTTCACCCAATCCTGACCAAAGAGCGCTATCTCGCCCTGACCGGAATAGTCCTCAATTTTAGCGATACCGTATTTTCTGTCGTTCTTTGACATACCCTCGCGCACATCCACAACAATGCCGCCGGCTATTATGTCACTCCCGGCCAAAGCAGCCTTATCCTTCAAATCGGCCATCTGCGTATTGCAGATATCCTTTATTATAATGCTGTAGTCATCCAGAGGATGCGCAGACATATAGATTCCCGTAAGCTCCTTCTCCTTGTCAAGCAATGCAAGTGAGGTCCAAGGCGCATATGGAGGAAGTACGGGAGTCGCTATCTCGGCACCACCACCCATCATACCGAACAGAGAGTTCTGAGACTGCATCCGGTCAAACTGATACTTGTTTCCGTACCGTACCAGAATATCAGCGAAAACATCTTTGCCGCAAGGCGCAACAAACTGCTCACGGGCTATGCTCTTGAAGCTGTCAAAGGCACCGGCCAAGGCCAGACTCTCTATGTTCTTTCTGTTGCAGGCGGTAAGATTGACACGCTGAACAAAATCAAAAATATCGGTGAACGGGCCGTTTTTCTCACGCTCATCAATAATGGCCTGAACCGCATTCGAGCCTACGCCCTTCACACCTGCCATTCCGAAACGGATATCACCTTTCTTTGTGGCAGTGAACTTGAAACCGCTCTCGTTGACATCAGGACCAAGAACCGCTATTCCCATTGAACGGCTCTCATCCATCAGTTTCGTCATCTCGGTGATGTCGCTGATATTGCAACTTAGTACGGCTGCCATATACTGAGCCGGATAGTGCGCCTTCAGCCAGGCCGTCTGGTATGCCACCCACGAATAGCAGGTGGCGTGCGATTTGTTGAATGCGTATGATGCGAACTTCTCCCAGTCTTTCCATATCTTCTCCAGCACATCAGGGTTGTGTCCGTTTGCCTTGCCACCCTCAATGAACTTAGGCTTCAGATGATCCAGCTTGTCCTTGAGTTTCTTACCCATAGCCTTACGCAACGTGTCGCTCTCACCACGGCTGAAGTTTGCCAGAAGACGTGACAAGAGCATCACCTGCTCCTGATAAACCGTAATTCCGTACGTATCCTTCAGGTATTTCTCCATACAGGGAATATCATACTCAATAGGTTTACGGCCCAGCTTTCTGTCGATGAAATCGGGAATATAATCCATTGGCCCCGGACGATACAGGGCATTCATAGCTATCAGGTCCTCAAAGACTCCGGGCTGAAGCTCGCGCAGGTATTTCTGCATACCTGGAGACTCAAACTGGAAGGTGCCGATGGTCTTGCCCTCGCAATAGAGCTGGAATGTCTTCTTATCGTCAATAGGTATATTATCAATATCAATATCCTCGCCTACACTAGACTTGACATTGGCCACGGCCTCCTTGATAATAGAGAGGGTCTTAAGGCCAAGGAAGTCCATCTTGATAAGACCTGTATCCTCAATGACGCTGCCCTCGTACTGCGTCACCAGCAGACGCTCGCCATCCTTGTCGGTTGCGATGCTTACCGGTACCCAGTCGGTGATATCGTCGCGGCAGATGATTGTTCCGCAGGCGTGTACGCCGGTTCCACGTATATTGCCCTCCAGCATCCGGGCATACTTGATGGTATTACGGATTGCCGGATTCTGTGATGCCTCCGCCTCTTTCAGCTCCGGAACGCACTCTATGGCGTTGGGCAGATTCATTTTCCTGTCGCCCGGAAGACGGTCTGGAATTGCCTTGCACAGTGCGTTTGACACATCAAGAGGAACCTTCAGCACACGGGCCACATCCTTCAGCGACATCTTTGTGGCCATAGTGCCGTATGTAATGATGTGAGCCACCTTTTCCTGCCCGTACTTCTGTGTTACCCACTGAAGCACGCGGATACGGCCGTCATCGTCAAAGTCCACATCAATATCAGGTAATGATATACGGTCAGGATTGAGGAAACGCTCAAACAGGAGATCGTATTTGATAGGATCTATCTGGGTGATGCCCAGACAGTAAGCCACCGCGGAGCCGGCCGCGGAGCCTCGGCCGGGACCTACCGATACCCCAAGCTCGTTACGGGCGGCATTGATGAAATCCTGTACGATGAGGAAATAGCCCGGAAAGCCCATAGTCTTCATAACGTGAAGCTCAAATATCAGCTGTTCCTCAACATCCTTGGGCACAGGGTCACCATAGCGTTTTTTCGCGCCGTCAAAAGTAAGCTTCTTCAGATAGTCCGCCTCGAACTTTATCCTGTACAGTTTGTCATAGCCTCCGAGCTTGGAGATTTTCTTCCTGGCATCCTCCTCGGACATAACCACATTGCCGTGCTCGTCGCGGGTGAACTCATCGAACAAATCCTGCTCAGTATATATCTTCCGGTACTCCTCCTCAGTTCCGAACTCCTCGGGAATGGCGAAGAACGGCATAATGGGCGGATGGTCTATGGTATATTCCTCAACCTTATCGAGTATCTCACAGGTATTGGCCAGAGCCTCGGGATAATCCTTGAACACAAGATTCATCTCCTCGCGTGTCTTCAGCCACTCCTGCTTGGTGTAGCGCATCAGCGTAGGGTCATCAGGGTCCTTGCCTGTGTTCAGGCATATCAGAAGCTCATGAGCATCGGCATTCTCCTCTTCCAGAAAATGTACATCATTGGAGCAGATTGTCTTGATGCCGTGTTTCGCGGACAGCCTAAGAAGTTCCTCATTCGCCTGACATTGAAGCTGATATGTCTCGTGGTTGGCTTTCTCTACCGTGGCCTTGTGAAGCTGCAGCTCAAGATAGTAATCATCGCCAAAGAGATTCTTGAACCAGAGAACGGTCTCCTCGGCCTTCTCAGGCTGACCGCCCAGAATAAGCCTCGGCACCTCACCGCCTATACAGGCAGAGCAGCATATTATACCCTCGTGATACTTCTCAATGTCATATTTGTCCGTCCTGGGATGGTAGTAATAGCCTTCGGTCCACGCACGCGACACCAGTTTTATCAGATTGTGATATCCGGTACTGTTCTTGGCCAGAAGTATAAGATGGTAATTGGCCGCATCCGCCTTACCCTCCTTCTGCTCCTTATGACGTGGGGCCACATAGACCTCACAGCCGAAAATCGGCTTGAAATGCTTGCCCTCGGCGGCCAGCTTGTCATTCTTCTTCTTGCAGTAATTGAAGAACTCCTTCACACCCATCATATTGCCGTGATCGGTGATGGCTATGCCGCGCATACCGTCAGAGACAGCCTTGTCCACCATCTTCTGGATGCTGGTCTGGCCATCAAGCAGCGAATACTGCGTATGCACGTGAAGGTGTACGAAATCCTGCATAGGGTCTGGAAATCAAAAAGTCTCTAAAGTTACTCCCGTTACCGCTTGCAAGCAATAGTTATAGTTTAGAAAAGTTATCAACAACAGCATCAAATCAATCAGTCTGCTAAATGCTATGGAAATTTCATTATCTTTGCAGGATAAATCTATTCACAATGGGTGCTAATAATAGAAAGGTGACAACTGTAAACAGGGAGGGCTTCACAACCATCATCCTTGCCATTGTCATTTTGTCAATCATTAACATCATTCTCTTCTCCCCGGGAATCTATAATCCTGGCGCCTGGGTTTTCCTGGCACTCTCAATTGCCCTGATATACATTCTGGTCAATTTCTTCCGTAATCCAAACCGTCATTTCCCCAGTGAGGACCGCGACAAGGTTGTGGTAGGCGCCGCCGATGGTGTGATAGTGGCGATAGAGGAAGTGGATGAGACAGAGTATTTCCACGACAGAAGAATAGTCATCTCCACATTTATGAACCTGTTCAACGTTCACGCCAACTGGTATCCGGTGAACGGCACGGTAAGGAAAGTAAGCCATCAGGAAGGACGTTTCCACGCGGCAGACAAGCCTAAGTCAAGCACTGAGAATGAACGCTCAATGATTGTCATCGAGACTGAGGACGGCCAGGAGGTGATGGTGCGACAGATAGCCGGTATGATGGCAAGACGCATAGTGACCTACCCTTCCGCAGGAGACAAATGCTCCATTGACCAGCACCTCGGCTTTATTAAATTCGGCTCAAGAGTAGATATCTATCTGCCGTTAGGCTCACTTGTCTGCGTCAAGATGCACGAGAAGGTAAAGGCTGACATCACAATTCTGGCAAAACTTCCGTAACATATGGCAAACGCTGTTACACGGCATATTCCAAATACAATAACCTGCTGCAACCTGCTGTCAGGATGCCTGGCTGTACTGGCCGCAATTCAGAATGACACAAAATCAGCATTTCTCTGGATTATCGCAGGAGCCTGCCTCGATTTCTGCGACGGACTGGCAGCACGTCTTCTGAAAGCATACTCGCCTATCGGCAAAGAACTTGACTCACTGGCAGACCTTATCACATTCGGACTTGCGCCATCGTTCCTGTGTATGGCGATGCTGGACCGGCTAAACCTGCCCTGCGCGCAAATGCGCTACATAGCTCTGATGCTTGCCGCAGCCGCAGCCTTGAGACTCGCCAAATTCAATACCGATGAGCGCCAGACCACATCATTCCTGGGGCTGGCCGTTCCTGCCAACGCCATCTTCTGGTGCGGCGCCGCAATATGGATTGAGAAAGCAGGCGATGCCGCATATCTTCCCTGGCTGATCATAGCACTGATAGTGGTATTCTCAATACTGATGATTAGTGAGATTCCTATGTTCTCACTGAAATTCAAGAATCTCACTTGGAAGGACAACGCCATCAGATTCATATTCCTGGCCGGAGCCGTCATTTGCGGCTGCGCTCTTGGCCTGAAAGGCGCGTCAGCCATAATCATCTGGTACATACTGCTTTCAGTCCTTACAGGGGAAAAAGCCTGAAATGGCACACTTTTTGTACTAATTTTTCAGAAAACAATAATGTGACCGCATTATGCTGATTACTATCATCGCCATAATACTATTCGTAGCCATAGCGCTCCTATCCATATTCAAGAGCCTGCTATATGGCGTTCTCAATGTTATAGCATCTTTTTTTGAGAGCATATTCCATAGGGGAAAATCAGGTAACGGTACATCTGACAGCAACAATAGCGGCAAGACAAGAATTCATACCAAAGCCGCGAAGAAAGAGAAAATCTTTACTGAATCAGACGGAGAATACGTTGATTATGAGGAGGTGAGGAAATAGTCTAACGCTTTCTTTTGAAAAAATCGCTCATCAGTGCGGATGCCTCCTCCCGGAGCAAGCCACTCACAACCGCAGTCTTGGGATGCAACGCATCAGGCGCAAACCGGGTATAGCCGCGTTTGGGATCTGCGGCTCCATAGACCAGACGTCCCATCTGAGCCCAGCCGATAGCTCCGGCGCACATGACGCACGGCTCCACAGTTACATACAAAGTACAATCATTCAGATATTTGCCACCAAGATAATCGGCAGCCGACGTAATGGCCTGCATCTCCGCGTGTGCGGTCACATCATTAAGGGCCTCGGTAAGATTGTGTGAGCGCGCAATCACCCTGTCGCGGCAGACCACTACCGCACCCACCGGAACCTCGCCCACACGAAATGCCTCGCGTGCCTCCTCGAGGGCTATTCTCATATAACCGGCATCATCCATCAGCGACGCATATCACGCTCATCAAACAGCGTGGGATAATCATTGCCAAGATTCTGGTATATGAAACTTATAAGCGTCTCGCGCATCCAACGGCTCTTGTTGGTTATTTTGTACTTGCGCAGGTAACGCTCTATGAATTCTTTCTCCTCGCCGCTGAGAAGGCACACCATTCTGTTGTTTCTGTTATTGTCATTTGCTGCCATAGCAAAGCGAAGATATGACAAATTGTCTCTCACTCCAACCAAACTGTCTGAAAAAAAACGTTTTGACTATGAATACAGGCGAATTCTGTGTACTTTTGCCTTATAAGTGAGCAAATATGGCATCGCACAATGAGCTTGGCATAAAAGGAGAGGATATCGCCGCCCGCTATCTGGAGGAGGCCGGATACACCATCCTGGAACGCAACTGGAGATGCGGCCATAAGGAGATTGACCTTGTGGCACGCAAGGAAAACCTGTTGATAATAATTGAGGTCAAGACACGCAGCGGTACCGGTTTCGGGAATCCCGAAGACGCCGTCACGGACAAGAAAATCAGAAGAATAGTAAGCGCAGCCGACGCATACCTCAGGCACGGCAATCTGGAACTGCCGGTACGCTTTGACATCATTACCATAATATATAACAACGGCCAAGTCGATATCAGGCATATTGAGGAGGCATTCTTCCCACCGATATGGAATTAGGCGACATGGCAATTGCAATACACCGGCTTGAGCAGACCGACTCCACCAACAGCTGGCTGCGCGAGCATTCAGGCAATCTGGATATGAGCCTGTTGTTCAACGTGGCCGTAACCGGATATCAGAGCGCGGGAAGAGGCCAGAAAGGCAACAGCTGGGAGTCTGCCAGGGATGAGAACCTATTGTTCAGCATACTTGCCTGTCCATCTTTTGTAGATGCCTCCAGACAATTCCGCCTGTCGGAGGCAATCGCTCTTGCAGTAACCGACGCCATTGCCCCTCATCTGGGTGAGAAGGCCTCCGATTTATCGGTGAAATGGCCTAATGACATCTATTGGAGAGACAAAAAACTCGCCGGCATACTGATAGAGAACAGGATTCAGGGCTCGCATCTGTCAGAGTGTATAATAGGCGTGGGACTGAACGTAAACCAGCCTGAGTTCTACAGCGATGCGCCAAATCCGGTCTCAATCAGGAACATAACCGGAGCCTGCGCGGACCGCGATGACCTGCTTGCCGACATCCTGTCCAATATGGCATCTTATTACGGTCAGATACAGGCCGGCGGCTCTGACGAGATACACCGGCTATATATGAGAAGGCTGTTCAGACGCGACGGCCTGCATCCATACCGCGATGAGAACGGTATGTTCAACGCAGCTATAGAATCGGTGATGCCAAACGGCATAATAATACTGAGGGACGAGAATGGCACAGAACGCCGCTATGAATTCAAGCAGGTTCGTTTCATTTTGAACAATTATTGATATATTCGCATAAAAATTAAAGCAATGGCACGTTTCAAGAGGATTTTGCTCAAGCTTAGCGGCGAGAGCCTTATGGGAGAACAGAAATACGGTATCGATGAGAAGCGTCTGGGCGAGTATGCCGCACAAATCAAGGAGATTCACGATATGGGTGTTCAGATTGGCATAGTAATTGGCGGTGGCAACATATTCCGCGGCCTGAAAGGAGCCGGCAAAGGCTTTGACCGTGTGAAGGGAGACCAGATGGGCATGCTTGCAACCGTAATCAACGGTCTTGGACTCAGCTCAGCACTCACTTCCGCAGGTTGTCCGGCAACAGTACTGACTGCCATCCGTATGGAGCCTATCGGCGAGCTTTACAGCAAATGGAAAGCCATCTCTGCGATGGAAGAGGGCAAGGTAGCCATTATGGTAGGCGGTACCGGCAATCCCTACTTCACCACTGACACCGGCTCAAGCCTTCGTGGAATAGAGATTGAGGCAGATGTAATGCTGAAGGGTACGCGTGTGGACGGCATTTACACAGCTGATCCGGAGAAGGATCCTACTGCAGTCAAGTTCAGTGACATCTCATTTGACGAGATTTATAACCGCGGACTCAAGGTTATGGATCTGACAGCCACTACAATGTGCAAGGAGAACGGACTTCCGATTTATGTGTTCAATATGGATGTTTATGGCAATTTGAAAAAAGTACTCAGTGGTGAAAACATCGGAACTCTCGTTCACAATTAATGTTGAATAGAATTTTTGAATAATTAAACAATAATATTATGATTGATTCAAAACAAGTAATTAGTAATGCGCAAGATGATATGGAGATGGCAGTAATGCATCTT
>JAZLLE010000018.1:0-11989 GCA_045597985.1 Bacteroidaceae bacterium
CGACTCCATAGCTGCGGCGAAGTGCTCAGCGACAGCGACGATGCTCTCCGTGAAGTGGAGTATCAGGTCATGGCTGTACTGAGAGTCATCGTATTCGGCGTCAACGCTCGGAACGCCGTCAACTTCCTGGATGAATATGCTCAAGGCAATCTTGGCTTTGGACAGCGTCGTGCTGAAACTGTCCTCGACAGGCTTGCCGCCAACCATATAAGCGCCCATCAGCCCCATCTGGTACGCATAGCTTGCGCACCCCTTGAAATCATAATCAGAGGCGATACGGGTGAAAGGATAGTTCTCGTGGTCAACTACATCGCTGAAGGCCCTCGACACCTCTTCCAGGAATTCCCTGACGGTCTGCTCCTTGATATGGACGGCGCAAGGCAGCGTGTTGACGAACATTCCTACAGTATCAGCGATATCGACGTTCTGACGGCCGCTGCTTACGAATGCAGTGAAGACATCCCTCGTGTTTGCAAATCTGGAGAGAGCATAGTTGAATGCGGCATACCAGAAATGGGCCTGGGAAACGCCCTCGGGCAGTTTCAGATCAAGAAGGCCGGAAGGAATGGCCGTGGATGCATGGCGAGGCGCCCCTACATCATTGGAAGTCTTGTCTGTCGGGACGGTGGCGGCTGATTCGTATGATGAGAACATTCTATCATAGAATGACTTGTCGGCATCCAGGCCGCCATTGGCGGCTCTTTCGCTCTGAGACACTGCAAAGAACAGATATTCAGTACTTTCCTTCTCAATCTCCTTGCCGTTGAGCACGTCGGCAATCTGCCTGGTAATTATAGAAAGCGAAGCACCGTCGGCAACCATATGATGCGCGTCCAGCAACAGCGTGTTGCACCCGTCAGGTGTGGTGATTATCTCAGCCCTGATCAGACAGTCCTGTTCAAGATCGAAAGGCCTGGTGAAGGCTGCTTTCTCCAATTCCAGTTCTTCCACGCTCATCTCTTTCGCAGGGATATCGACGGTCTTGTTTTCGGAAAGGCGCATCACCGCACCCTCTTCGGAAGAGAAGAAGTTGCAAAGCATGGCCGGATGAGCGGTGATTACCTTGATGGCAGCAGCCTTGAGAGCCTCGGAAGTGACACCCACCGGGAATTTCAGCGCGCGAGGGATATTGTACATCGTTGTTCCCGGATTCATCTGGCAGTCAATATACACGCCTTGCTGAGGGAACGTCAGCGGCGCCTGAATCAGGACTGATCCGGCACTTGGAGCAGACTTTTCCGCCGGCTGCTCCTCCGGATTTGCGGACAGGAAGTCAATCACTCTCTCCTCGATGTCGAAGACAGATATGGCCGGCAAATCCTTGGCCGGAATACGGACACCGAATTTCTTGTAGAGTTGTGAAGCAAGCTTCATTGCAAGGAGCGAGGTGAGCCCGAACGCGTGCAGAGGGGTGCTGATACCTATGCCTTCGGCGCCCGTCAGTCCGCTTACGATGTCGCGGATGCCGGATTGCAATTTGTTCCATACGTGTCCGGCCTCTGATGCCTTGACCGGGACTTCAGCACCGGCATCAGGTACAGGAAGCTGCTTGCGGTCCACCTTGCCGTTGGCATTGTACGGCAGGCAGTCCAGTACGGTCAGGAAATCCGGGACCATGAACTCAGTGACGCTCTGCGCCATAAACGACTTGATCTCCCCGGCATTGGTTTCCTGTCCATCCTTGAGTAAATAGTATGCACAGAGATGCTGCGTACCTGCTATTTCCTTCACCGCCGCCGCGCAGGCCTTGACGGCCGGATGACGCAGGATGGCCGCCTCAACCTCGCCAAGCTCAATACGCAGACCACGCAGCTTGACCTGTCCGTCCATACGACCGATATACTCGATGTTTCCGTCAGGCATCATCCGCACCTGATCACCGCTGCGGTAAGCTTTCCTGCCACGGAAGGTGATGAATTTGTTCTCGTTGATGTCAGGTCTGTTGAGATAGCCGCGCCCGACTCCCTTTCCCATTATGATGAGCTCTCCCGGCACTCCGACAGGCAACAGGTTCAGATTGTCATCTACCACAGCCACGGCGTAACTGGACATCGCGGCTCCTATCAGGGACGAATCGTAATCTTTCTCTATATCGTAGATTGTGGCGCAGATGGTGGTCTCCGTAGGGCCATAGATATTATAGAAGCCATATTCCGGTTTAGGAGTAGGGCCGAGTTTCTCTCCGCCGACCAACAGAGCCCGCAGCGCGCATTTCCTTACCGAAGAAGCGAACATGGCACCAATCTGGGTGGTGATGAGGGCCAGTGTCAGACAGTTGTCGTTGATATACTTCTCAAGACCATCCAGGTCAAGGCGCAATTCCTGCGAAAGGATATATATGCTGCCTCCAGCCATCAGGACTGGCCACAGGTCCGCCATATGCGAGTCGAATCCGAAATTGCCGAATGCCGCCACACGGTCGTCCGCCGTAACTTTGAAATAGTCCACATACCAATGGCAGAAGTTCACGAGATTACGCTGTTCAAGGATGACACCTTTCGGTTTTCCGGTCGAACCGGAAGTGTAAAGTATGACATGCATGTTTTCAGGAGCGGGTGCAGTTACTGACGCATCCACGTCGGCCGAGACTTCCTCAAGGGTAAGGGCAGTACCGTTGAATGACGGCAACGCCGTCTTCAGGAGGTCGCCTTCCGTAAGGATAATCTGTACGTCGGCATCCTCGCACATGAATGAGAGGCGGTCTTCTGGGAAATGGCTGTCAAGGGGCATATAAGCTCCTCCAGCCTTCAATATGGCCAGAGGGAAAAGCAGTATTTTCTCGCTTCGGCCAATCATCACGCCTACCGCTTTCTCCGGACCGACACCGAGTGAGGCCAGATGACGGGCCATCCGGTCGGTCAGCTCATCGACCTCGCGGTACGAATAGCTGCGACGCGCGCCAGTGTCAGGGTCGTCATACAATACGCACAATGCGTCAGGAGTCGCCGTCGCCTGTTTCCTGAATACCGACACGATAGTCTCGGAACGGTCAAAATCCATTTCCGGCCCGCGCCCGAGCGCAAGCACCTCTTCCTGAGCATCGGCAGAAAGAAGTTGCACTTCCGACAGCCGCCCGTTGTCAAGCATGCAGCGAAGCACGTTGTTGAAGGCACTCATGAACGAAGCTATACGATACTTCGAATATTTGCCGGAGTTGTAGTTGACGATGCAGTAGAAACTGCCGTCTTCCCGTGTGCGGAATTCAAATGAGCTGTTAAAACCTGGTACCGGAGAGCAGAGGTCTATCTCCTCAAAGGATTCACCTCCCAGGTACAGAGTATAGCTAAGGTTGCCCTGATAGCTGAAAAGCACATCTGGAGTAACACCCAGGCTGCCGCAAAATTCAGCATATGAAAAGACTGTCCGCAGCCTTGAGCTGGCCATCTGCTCACCTGCGGCAGTCAGGGCTTCATCGACCGAAACGGACTTTTCAAAATCCAGCAGGACAGGCAAAGTCTTGACCATCATAGTGAATGTAGAGCGCGTATCCTTGTCGAGCCTGCCGTGATGGATTGTTGAGAACAGAGTGCGGGACGCACCGTTGAACCTGGCCAGCGCGAAACCGAAAGCCGTTGTGAAGAAAGCGGCGGCCTTGTGGCCGGTCCGCTGGCAGAAATCGACGACTGCGGCATTGTCGATGCCGGTCAGACCGACCTCGGTGATCTCGAACCGGTCTTCTCCTGAGAGATCCTGCGGCAGGGACAGAGGGCATGCGGAAACGCCCTCGAAATTCTTCATGTACCACTGGCGCTGCTCCTCCGGCGCATCGCCGGCACGCAAGGCTGCATCTTCCTGTGCTATGGTGATATTGTCCTTGATTTCCGGCACGAGATCCTTCCCTTCGTATGCATCGTGAAGCTCCTGGATGAAATGGAAGAACGACATACCGTCAAAGTTGATATGGTGGAACGAAGCGCCGAGCACCGTACCTTCAGCATTACAGCATATTCCAAGCCTGTAGAGACGTTCCTCCGCAAGGTTGAACTTCCTTTTCATTTCAGACACCAGTTCATCTTCGGTATCGAAACGGGTAACTTCAGCATCTTCATCTTCGTGGCTTTCAAAGAAAATCTCTCCATCCGCTGACGTGAGGAGGCGGGACTTGACGCCGGGATGGTTGTCTATCACGGCCTTCAATGCCATCTCCAGCCTGTCCGGGTCTATCCCGCTGCCGAGACGGTATAATTTGTCTATGTTATAGTTCTGACCATCTCCAGCTTTGTTCTCTGCCAGATAAATACCTAACTGGGTTTGAGTTAGAGCATATCTATTCATAGCTTCTTATTGTTTCGGAAAATTATCAATCCTTTTTGTAAACATATTTTGATTGAAGAAATAATCATATTTGACCTCTTTGCAGAAAGCATCGGCAAGAGTGAGTCCGAGGACGCAGGCTGCCTTTCCTGAAGAAATGCGGAAAGACCAGAACCGTGCATATCACATACATCAGCGCAGTGAGAATTTCGGGGCATGGGCCTCAGAACTGTACAACAGATCGAAGTCCAGACCAAGAGAGACAATCTCCTTCAGGAAAGCATTGAAGTAAACATCTTCGCGCCAGTCCTGCATGAAGGTCACGTAGAACCAGCCGTCGGCGGCAGTGATTTCCATAAGTATACCTATGCCGATTGGTTCCCCCGCGGGAAATATAGCCTCTATATGCTTATCGCATGAGCCGAAGGACTTTTTGCCACTGTAGCTGACGGAGAACGTTGTCTGGGAGAAGAATGCAGCCATTCCTTGCCCCACGGCATCGAACTTTGCCTGAATTGTAGGCAGACTGTTAATCGCCTGGCAGGCCTCCTTTATCCCTGCCACAACCTGAAGCAGCACAGATGGGTCTGAATAGTAGATTATGTCGCCGCGCATGGCAGTATTCTGCGCCTGCAGAGGCTTGTCACGCATTGAGCGATGATACACTACCGGAATGGTGGTCACCATATTGCGGTGCGACATATCTGCATTCACTACGTGACGGTAGTCGCAATACACCTGTCCGATAATCGGTTCGGTGCTGTCAGGGTGCAACTTGTCAATAGCCCGGCTCATCAGGAGAGCTATGATTGTGTTCGGAGTGCCGTCATTGCTTTTGCAGACCGACATAAGCTGCCTCTCATTGATGCGGATGAAGTGCTGATGCTGATGGGAGCGTGTCACAAGTCCCTGTTCCTCCAGACGCAATGCCTTCGCCGAAACCTCAGGCATAGGCAGAAGGCCATCAGAGACAGGGAGCGGCTCCGTAAACGGGTCAAAATATTCGGCGGGGTCAATCGGAGTGCCTGCAAGCTGGACTCCCGGCATGTCCACATCCTCGTGGTAGCGCATCTGACAGTAGTAGTAGATGAGCGTGTGAAGTACAGGTCCGCGACCGCGACCGTCAAATATCGCGTGGACATTGTTGAAATAGAGATTTTTTCCGAAATAGGTAAGGCCGAACAGATGATAGTTCGCCCCGGGACCGCCAAGCGTCATCGGCTCATCCGATTCCCTCACCACAAGAGGAAGGTCATTGTATTCAAGAGAGTATCCCTTCTCATCTGCCACTATACGTTTCCTCAGATATGGATATCTTGTCATTGTCACATCCAATGCCTTACGAAGAGCATCGCCGTCAACGTCATCCTTCATATGGAGGATGTATCGGAATGACTTGGAAATCTGCTCATTGATGCAGTAGTAGTCAAGTGTGTCGCAGAAAAAGCTTTCCATAATTATTTCTGAAAAAAGTGAGAAAAATGCTTAGCAATAATATTCAGGTATTCCTGATCATTCATGTCGCACTGGCTGGTTATGACTAACACAAGGTTTGTGGAAGGGCATATAAAGACGAACTGGCCACCTATGCCCTCCATTCTGTACGTTCCACCCTTCCCCTGCCATACGTAATAACCATAGCCCTGTGAGTGGTCATTGGCAGGATCCGCCAATATTGCCGGGTCCATATCTGCGGAAAATGCGTTCTTTGGCAGAGACTTCACCAGATTCGAAGTCATTGTGTCAACCCACTGCTGGGAGATTAGCTGATGTCCGTTCCACTGGCCACGCTGAAGAAGTAGCAGACCCAGTTTTGCCATATCTTCCGTGCAAAGCCGCATTCCCCATCCTCCAAAACATATTCCCTCGTGACTGGTG
The DNA here is from genome assembly GCA_045597985.1 of Bacteroidaceae bacterium. GTDB lineage: Bacteria > Bacteroidota > Bacteroidia > Bacteroidales > Bacteroidaceae > Colenecus. The sequence goes on from JAZLLE010000018.1 coordinate 6,133, forward strand.
CCCCACTGCATATCGGTGATTTGAAGCGGATCAAGGAGTCTTGGCCTGATGTAATCCATCACACTCATCCCTGCCTCCTTCTGAATGATTGCCGCCAGAACATACGACGAAAAGAAATTGTAGTAAAATTCAGTTCCCGGCATATTGGCCTGACGTGAGGCAAAGAATTCCTCAAGCCAACTGAAAGAGGTGTTGCCTTCAAAGGCTGATAGAAGTCTCGGGGTCTCCTCCATACCGCAGGTCATTGTGAGAAGATGCTTAATAGTCATGGAAGAAAGAGTGTCTGATACATTCTCAGGCAATCTGCCGGGGAAGAAATCTATCACTCTGTCATCAACGCTAAGCAGTCCCTCCTCCACGGCGAAACCGGTAGCAATAGCGAGAACAGTCTTGGAAACTGAATAGACCTCGTGCAGGGAATCGGGACCGAACCCTGCAAAATGCTTCTCAAATATTACTTCTCCATTCTCCAGAACCATTATGCTGTTGGGCTGAGCCTCAACGGCATCCTGATAAAAAGCCTCCACCGCCGATGTCCATTCAGGCGATACCTTTCCACGTGGAAGAGCTGACGTTGTCTTAGGGTTTCCGCATCCTGTCACCAAGAGCAGGACAGACAATATTTCAAAAACAATCTTTCTCATTTTCTATTCATTTGTGATTTAAGCAGACGGTCAGCTTCCAGATAGAGAAGCTCCGTTTCCATAATGTTCCTTATTCTGTTGCTTATTACCTTGCGTCCGGTTTCCGACATCATACCATCATGATGTTCAGGTACTTCATACACTGTCAACAGATGTACGGGAACATATTTCTCAATGCCTCCGGCAACCTCGTTGATCACGTGAGCCATGTGGGCACGCTGAGGTCCAGTCATTTTCTTGTCTATGTTGACAGCCTTGAAGAAATGTACACGACCGGAATAAGGCTTGGGGACGAAACCAGCCATATTGGCTCCCACGCGCCGCGAATTCTCTATAATCTGCTCTATCATGCCGCGGCCGCGGAAGTCCTCGAAGAGAGGGCTCTTCTCGTAGTACTCCCTGTTGACCTTCTCAACCTGGTTCGCTATTACAAGCCGACGGTCAAACTCGCTGTCTAATATATAAGCGTCAATCAGTATAAGGCTACCCATATCCTCACCCGCCTCCTTGAGCTGACAGGCCATCTCGTATGCAATCATACCGCCATAACACCATCCGCCAAGGTTATAAGGGCCGTGAGGCTGACGTCTCTTCAATATCTCAATGTATTTTGCGGCAATGGCAGGTATGCCCTCACGGATGTCATCCGGATGATAAATGTTGTACTGCTCTATCACCGAGAACGAGCAGCAGTCCTTGATATCACCAGACAGGGCATAGTATGCCTCGCTGCCGGTGCTGCCGGTGTGAACAAACACAAGCGGAGCCTTGTCCGCATGAGAGGAGTATACATAATCCAGCGGAGCCTCTGAGTTGCCTTCAGCCAGAATGCCGGCTATTCCGCGCACGGTAGGACTCTCGTAGATGCGGGCCGGTGTCACCTCCTTGTGCAGCGCCTTGTTCAGCTCACCGCACAGACGCATTATCTGGATGGAATCGCCACCGACCTCAAAGAAACTAGTATTCGCGCCTACATCCTCAATCCGGAGGGTGAGGATCTGGCAGAAAGTCTCAGCAACCTTGAGCTCGAGATTGCCCTGAAGAGGCTGCAGGTCAGACCTGTCATTCACGGGCGCAGGAAAACTCTTCCGGTCAATCTTGCCATTGGCATTAAGCGGAAAGGCATCCATATGTACATAGCGTACGGGCACCATATAATGAGGAAGACGGCCCTCAAGGAACTTGATTATCACCTCATTATCCATCGGCCCGTTCACAGAGGTGTAGTAGCCGCACAGATACTTGCTGCCACGACCGTTGTCAACGCCAAGCACTATGGAGCCGGTTATGCCCGGAATCCGCTTCATCACGAATTCAATTTCCCCGGGTTCCACACGCTGCCCGTTGATCTTGAGCATCCAGTCCTTGCGGTTGACATAGTGGACGATACCCTCGTCATCAATCCTTGCAACATCACCTGTATGAAGCCAACCGTTGCGATATAACTGCTCCGTGCGCTCCGGATCCTTGAAATAGCAGGCGCAGAAAGAGCCCTTCAGCACCAGCTCACCGTCTGTTCCCGGAGGAACGTCCCTATCCTCGGCATCCACCACTCGCGCCACATTGTGGTTGATTCCACGTCCCAGTGGAGCGGAATCAGACATCTCACGCACCTCATAGGACATCACCGCGCCGCCGGTCTCGCTCATTCCGAACATATTGTACAGAGCATAGCCGTCCTGCGAGTGCTGTGTCGTGAGACGCTCACCGCCCGTAATCACCGCACGCAGCGACTTGCTGCGGTTATGGAACTGTGTCAGCACAGCGGGGCTGATGTGGCAGACCGTTATCCCGTTGTCCGCGATATAATACTCTATGGCCTTGGCGCTGGCCTTGTAGGTGTCGCTGAGGATATGGACCACACCGCCACCGTAAAGGACATCGAAGTTGCCTATGATGGTCACGAAATAGAAAGGCGAGGCGGCACCGAATCGGGTATCCTCGTTGTGGGCCAGACAGGCAGGCATGCGAGGGTTGTTGTCGATGAGGGTGGAATGGTTGTGGAGTATTCCCTTAGGGGCGCCAGTACTTCCGGACGTGTAGATCAGCAGCGCACCGTCATTTGAGTCAGGATACCTGACGGTAAAGCCATCAGGTATATTAAAGCCCTTTATCTCCGACAGAACGTCATCATCCATCATCAGGGCGCTGCCGCTGTGGGAGACAATGAAACCGACTCTTTCCTGAGGGAACCTGTCGCCCATAGGCACAGCCACACAGCATGAGAGCCAGATTCCAATCTCCACGGCCATATACTCCGCACACGGAGGAAGTTTCACCGCGATGAAGGAGCCGGGGCCAATGCCTCTGGCGTCAAGATACGCGGAAGTGCGTTTTGCCAGGTCAAAAATCTGCCCGTACGTAGTCTCTCTGATTCCCTCATTGTCAACTACGGCTATCCTGTCCGGATGGCTTACGCAGTTGTCAATTATTCTTTTAATATAAGATGATTCCATATGGATCAAAAATAGATACCTCTCCTTTCCTCAGCGGGCAAGAGCCTGGCCTATCACTTAATGATGAACATCTTGTCAAAATGAGTAACCTGAAGAACCTCCATTATGTTCTCATTGACATTGAGAAGCGTAACCTGCTTTCCCTTGGCGGCATACGCCTTGCGCAACCTGAGCAGAATACGTAAGCCTGAGCTGGCTATATACTCAAGTGAGGTACAATCTAAGGTCAGTGGCTTATCCGCCAGTGACTCAAGCTCCTTTACCTGAGGCTCCGCCTGCTCGGAAGCCATTGTGTCAAGACTGCCGCTTAATACGGCTACAATACTCTCTGTGTTGTTTTGAATAGTAATTTCCATATATTCGGAACTTTAAAAATATTAACCAATAAAACCATTCCTAATTCTGAGACAAAGCATCGTGATATCATCACTCTGCACCGCTCCCGACGCATACTGGCGCACTTGCCCAAGCATTCTGTCTATGATAATTCCGGCAGGCTCATTAGCAGCGGCCTCTATTGCGGCAAGCGTCTTTTCCTTGCCGAACTCCACACCTTCCGGATTCATAGCCTCTGTGACACCGTCGGTATATAGCAATAACACATCTTCCGAACCAAACTTAACGATACTTGAGGCAAACTCAGCCTCTTCCCATACGCCCAGGGGCATATTCTCGGCCATCGGCATATAACCGGCCTTGCCGCCACTGATCAGCACAGGCGAGTTATGACCTGCGTTGACATACTCCAGCTGCATTGTCTTAAGATTCAGACAGCCGAACCAGAACGTCACAAACAGACATTGTGAGTTATCGGCACACAGCGAGCGGTTCATCCTGCCAACAGCCTCGCTGGCAGACATACAGGCAGCCACACTGCGGAACAGATAATGCGTGGCAGCCATCAGCAATGATGCCTGAACACCCTTGCCACTCACATCGCCTATGCAGAAATAGAGCTTGTCATCACTTAGAAAATAATCGTATAAATCGCCGCCCACCCTGCGCGCAGGATGCAGACAGGCGTGCAGGTCCATATCATCACGCCCGGGGAAAGGAGGAAACAGATGTGGCACCAGATCATTCTGCACGCCGGCCGCAAGCTGCATCTCGTTGTCCATAATGGCCTTTTCCCTTTCCGTCTGATTCTGCCTCCTGACAAAAGGCCTCGCCACATACATCACCGTGAACATAATGGCTATTGAGGTAATCAGGAATAGCAGAAATATCAGCAAGGCCAATACCGACAATGCCTTTCTGATTTTACCGTCAACAATATTCCTGTCGGCAGAGTAGATTATCTTCCAGCCCAATTTGTCTATTACGCGCTCACGCACAATCATCTGGTCTGGAGAGAGCTCCAGAATGTAGTCATCCGGGGCCACTATCATTACATTGTCAGAATTGTAGATACTCACATCAATGTCCCTTCTTGACTTATGCCGCGTGATAGTCGATGTAAACGAGCTTAGCAGCACAAAAGAGTAGGCAACGCCTATACGCTCACCATTGTGTCCATACAATGGAGTGTAATAACCCACGAAATCCAATCCACTCTCCTCAGAACGGATGGGTCCTTCCCACCCGTTCAGACCCTTCACCACACATTTCAGCCACACGGAATCTCTCTCCGCCTCATCGCCAAAATCGTAGCTGTTCAGAAAGACCTCTTCATCTTCAAAGTAGGCACAACGCTCATAAAACCGGGAAGTTCCTGGAATATAGCCTTTGCGCAGGGCTACGGCAATGCCCTGCACATCCTTCATAACTGGCAGCGAACGGGAGAGTATGGTATCTATATGCTGCTTGTCATCTGCCTGAAGCGGCACTAAACTTGCAAAAGTATTAGTAGCATTCTCCACGCTTCCAATCCTCTGGGTTATGAACTGTGTGGTCGAAGCAATTGACTCAGATATACGGTCATCCAGCTCACGCTCATATTTCTTTCGGAAGATTGATGCCATAACAAGCAGAACCAGCGCAGAGGCTATGAGGACGGTTGCCGTTACATATAACGTCATTTTAACCTGGAGTCCCGTCTTGGTCTTACTTATGTAATCGTCTGTTTTCATTGCCTTCTTTGCTTACGAATGCAAATCTACAAAAATAAGCAGAGGTTTTATCTAATTTTACCACAAAGTATATCGTTGGGGGCTGCATTTTGCAGCATGACTGCAACACTCTCAGACTGCGGTCTTGACGCAAGACAAAGATTTGTTGGAATATTTTACAACCCACAACAAGAATGTCCAAGCCGGATATGAAATATTACAGGAGAGTCCTGATTGAATCCGGGATGGGCCCTCGTCTCAGGTTCACGCCGCAAAGTTATGGCGTCTTTTTGGAACCGCAATGGGTTGTCCCCAAATCCGGCCCCGTTTGTCCCAAAGTATGCCGTAAAGCCCTGATTATCAGCGGCTCTAAAAACAAACCCTGTTGTTTTCCGTGTAATTCCGCTATTCCTTCGCTGTGACTCCATTGTGACTCCTCTTGTTTTCCACTCTTTTTCCGCCTCAGAGTGGAGAACGAGTGGACCCAGAGTGGAGGCAGAGTGGACCCAGAGTGGAGAACGAGAGGACACTGAGTGGAGAGTGAGTGGAGACCGACTGGAGATATTACAATCGGGTAGGAGGTAAATGCTAATCATAAAAGGTATTTCCCTCCTACTTTTGCATTTACCGACCTCCCACACCACCGTACGTGCCGTTCGGCATACGGCGGTTTCGCGCTTTCTCATCCTACGATGTGTGGCAAGTTGTT
>JAZLLE010000019.1:0-33583 GCA_045597985.1 Bacteroidaceae bacterium
GTCGGGTCAGATATTTGCTTACGGCTTCCTTCAGATTCCACCTCACGATGGACACCCTTGCTTTCGGCTGTAGCCTTCCCACTGTTAGGGCGGCTTGGGGACTTACACCCGTTAGAATACGTTCGTGCTGGGCGAACCAAATAAAAAGAACGGCCATCACAAGGAGAGCCGTTCTCTTTTTATCGGTTTTTTCAAATCAATAAGACCTTGCGAACAGTACGCGGCGTGCCGACGGCTTGCCGGTATATACGCACTTGCCAGGAACCTCCTCAATACCGAAAGGCAGACAGCGGATGGTAGCCTTTGTCTCCTCCTTGATCTTTGCCTCAGTCTCAGGTGTGCCGTCCCAATGTGCCAGAACAAAGTGGCCGCTCTCAATCTCAGCCTTGAACTCATCGTACGTGTCAACCTCAACCATACGTGCATCTCTGTAGGCCAGAGCCTTCTGGTAGATGTTCTCCTGAATTTCGTCGAGCAGGCTTACTACCCTATCCTCAATGCCCTCAAGCGGCAGGGTCTCCTTCTCGAGAGTATCACGACGCATAACCTCCAGAGTACCATTCTGAAGGTCGCGCATACCAAGCACAAGACGTACCGGAACACCCTTAATCTCGTAATCGGCGAACTTGAAGCCAGGACGCTTGTTCTCAGCATTGTCGTACTTCACGCTGATGCCCTTGGCCTGCAGGTTCTCTACGATGCCGGCAACACGTGCGTTGATAGCCTCAAGATCCTCTGAGGATTTATATATAGGAACTATTACCACCTGAATCGGAGCAAGCTTCGGAGGCAGTACAAGACCATTGTCATCGGAGTGAGCCATAATCAAGGCACCCATCAGACGTGTTGATACGCCCCACGATGTAGCCCATACATAATCTAACTTGTTATCCTTGTCAACAAACTGAACATCGAATGCCTTGGCGAAATTCTGGCCCAGGAAGTGCGATGTGCCGCACTGCAGAGCCTTGCCATCCTGAGTCATTGACTCAATGGTATAAGTATCAAGAGCACCGGCAAAGCGCTCAGTCTCAGACTTCACGCCCTTGATTACCGGCAGCGCCATCCACTTCTCTGCGAAATCGGCATAGACGGCCTGCATCTTCTTTGCCTCTGCCTCGGCCTCCTGACGTGTGGCGTGAGCGGTATGGCCCTCCTGCCAGAGGAACTCTGCGGTACGCAGGAACAGACGTGGACGCATTTCCCAGCGCATGACGTTTGCCCACTGGTTGCACAGGATTGGCAGGTCACGGTATGACTTAATCCAGTTCTTGTATGTGCTCCAGATGATGGTCTCGGATGTAGGACGGATTATCAGCTCCTCCTCAAGCCTGGCAGCCGGATCTACAATAACGCCAGAGCCATCCTCGGCATTCTTCAGACGATAGTGAGTAACCACTGCGCACTCCTTGGCAAAGCCCTCAACGTGCTCGGCCTCCTTGCTCAGATATGACTTAGGGATAAGAAGCGGGAAATAGGCGTTCTGATGACCTGTCTCCTTGAACTTCTTGTCAAGAATCTCGTGCATCTTCTCCCAGATAGCGTATCCATAAGGCTTGATAACCATACATCCACGTACCGGAGCCTGCTCGGCCAGATCGGCCTTTACAACCAGCTCATTATACCACTGTGAGTAATTCTCACTTCTCTTGGTCAATCCCTTAAGTTCTGTTGCCATAACAATGATGTTTATTTCGGACTGCAAAATTAATCAATAAAAACACAAACCGAAATAAAAAACGGCCCTGCATTTGCAGAGCCGCCTTTATTTAGTAAAGATGTTATTATTTGAAAAGCATCTGAGCCATCTGATACAGGCTGCGACGCCAGGTCAGGAACTCGTGGGCAGTACCCTCCGATACATAACCCATGGCATTATAGCCGGCTGCCTGAAGATCCTCCGCAGACTTTCTGATTCTGTCCGGACCCTCCTTGCTTCCGCAGCTTACGAAAATACCCTTCACGTACTTCGGACCAATCTTCTGGTCTGCGGTCTTGGCACTGCCGAACTTATCCTGAATAGCCTTCTCAACCTCCTCCGGTGAATACTGTCCACCGCTCAGAAGACCAAAATAGCTGAACACCTCAGGACGGGCCAGAGTGATGCTGTGAGTCTCCATACCACCCATTGAGAGGCCGGCCATAGCGCGTGACTCTCTCTTGGCGATGGTGCGGAAGTGTGAGTCAACGTATGGAACAAGCTCATCAACGAGAACGGTCTGGAAGTCGTTAGCACTGAATCCTGCCAGTCCACCGATTTTAGTATTATTCGTCATACCATAGGTGCAGACAACTATGAACGGCTCAATCGTACCATCGGCAATCAGGTTATCCATAATGAGATTTGCGTGACCCTGAGTCATCCAGGCTGTCTCATCCTCACCCCATCCGTGCTGCAGGTAAAGAACAGGATACTTCTTCTTGCCATTCTCATATCCGGCAGGAGTATAGACGAAAGCACGACGGTTCTGCTGTGTGCTCTCAGACCAGAACAGAATCTGCTGCACATTGCCGTGAGGAACATTCTTGTCGGCATAGAAGTCCGCATCGTGTGCGGGAATCTCAATACCGCTCTCCCAACGGGTTGAGCCATAATAGTTGTTGGTACCCGGATCATTCACGGTAGCGCCATCAACTGTCAGGTGATAATAGTGGAAGCCCTCGTCCATCGGGCCTGCGGTAGTACCTGTCCAATAGCCGTCTGAGCCCTGATTCAGCTTGGTGCCGCCCTGGCCGCCAAGACCCAGGCTCACTACAACAGACTTAGCCTGATCAAAGCCCTTGATGCGGAAACGCGCATAGTTATCGGAATTCACCATAGGATACTCCTGACCCGGCTGGTTCATTGAAGAGGGAACAAAGTCCTCCTTCGGCCACTTTGTAACGCGGTCATAGGCAGGCTGCTTGCGCTCAAGGTTCTCGTCGAACAGCAACGGATAGTTGCGTGTGCCAAGCCAGCTGTCGCGGTCGCTTACGTTCCAGAATGTAACCACGTCAATCTTGTCCTTGTGACGACGCAGAATCTCGAACAGCATTGAATACTGGTCGGCAAGCATATTCTTCACCTTGTCGGTAACAGCCGCACCCTCGCGGCTGAAATTGAGCTGGCCACCCATCTGCTCGTTGGCACGGATGTCAAGCTCCGTAAACTGAATGTGATCAACAACAGACTCATACTTAGTGATGGCGTCCTCAATATCCTTTGCGCTCGGGCCATAGATATTGTAGTGTCCCTGCATACCGATGCCGTCAATTGGAATACCGGCATCCTTCATCTTCTTCACCTTGTTGTAGATGCGGTCGCGCTTGGCAGGATTGGCAGCATTGTAGTCATTGATGAAAAGCTGTGCGCCTGGCAGGGCCTGATGAGCCCATACGAAAGCTGAGTCAATGAAATCCTCGCCACAGAGCTGGTAAGCCCTGGACTGACGGAACGGATTGACGCGTGGGTTGTCATCGTCGGTGAACACCTCGTTTACAACATCAATGCAATAAACCACATCCTTGTAACGGTCCAGAACAGTGAAGATATGATCCTTCAGCCTTGCATAGAACACCTCCTTGGTAGCAGGAACAGTCTTGCCTTTCCTGTCAACATCATCGAACATCCAGTTGGCGAACTGCGAGTGCCATACCAGAGTGTGATAACGCATCTTGATACCGTTCTTGCGGCAGAAATTGGCGATATTGTCGGCCCTCTCCCAGTTGTAGCGGTCTGGCGCGGGATGAATCTCACCTGGCTTCATATCGTTCTCGGCCGTCACACTGTTGTACTCTTTCAGAACCAAAGCGGCCTGTTTCTGATCTGCTATGTTCCCCTGATTGACTGCCACACCGATTTTGAAATAATCCTTGTAGGCGTCCTTAAGAGTTGTCTCCTGTGCAGAGACTGTGTTTGCGCCAAGTGCCAGAGCGGCTGCGCAAACAGATACTTTGAAGAGATTCTTCATTTTGATTGTTGAATTAGTTATTAATTTGGTTAATAGTTGTAATCTTTTCTAAAAGCAAAGATAACCCTTTGTTCCGTTTACGGCAAAGACTGACGCACTTTTTTCTCTGCCGGACACAATTGATTGTTGCTTATGAAAAAAAGTGTATCTTTGACGTTGGCAGATAAATGTTGTAAATAATGACCAAACGATTCAGAACATATTTTCTGCTGATGCTTTTATTAGTGTCAGGAGCTATTCATACCCAGGCGCAGAGGTCACAGATTCTGTCTGATAGGATTCACACACTGCAGGTACTGAAGAACAATGACTGGCAGGAGCTGCCTGTCATAAGGCTGGGGAGCGACGACCGCATTGTCATCTCCTTCGACGAGATGTCGCACCAGTATCAGCGTCTTACATACACCATACGGCACTGTAAGGCGGATTGGAGTGAGTCTGATTTGCTTGAGTCTGACTTTCTGAACGGATTCAACGGCCAGCCCATAGATGATTTTGAGAATTCAATAAACACCACCTTTTTATATACGCATTACACGCTGGAGCTGCCGAATAACGATGTATCATTACTTGTATCAGGAAACTACGAGGTAACCATAACCGACGACAATGATGGTGCCGAGCTTATCAAGGCTCGTTTCGCCATAATGGAGGATGGAGCGTTTGTAAACACATCGGTATCGGGAAATACCGACATTGACACCAATGGCCACAACCAGCAGCTTGATATAACAGTCAACTACTCTGCCCTGCCGGTATCAGACCCCGAGAGCGAGATAATAGTACTGGCAACACAGAACCGCAGGAACGACATAATGGTAAGCAATTTGAGGCCCACCCACATCACCCCAAGCCTGATGCAGTTCTCGCACAACCGCAACCTGATATTCCCCGGAGGAAACGAGTTCCGCAGGTTCGAGATAATCAATATGTACGACTACACCCAGAACGTTGACCGCATAGATTTCTTTGATCCATATTTCCACGCAATGCTGTTTCAAGACTCGTCAAGGCGTGAGTACCGTTATGACGAGGACCACAACGGACGTTACCTGATACGCTACAACAAAGCCGGCATAAACGAGATTGAGGCAGACTACCTGCTGGTTCATTTCACGCTCAAGGCTCCGCAATATTCAGGAGGCGCGCTATATCTGGACGGAGATTTCACAGACGGAGTGTTCAGCAACCGCTGGAGAATGGAATACAACGAGCAGACCGGATGCTACGAGAATACTGCCGTTCTGAAGATGGGCTCATACGATTACCGCTACCTGTGGGTACCCGAGGGCTCAAAGAAAGGCCAGACCGCCCGTACCGAGGGAGACAGTTATGAGACAGTCAATGAGTACCAAGTGTATGTATGGTTCCGCCAGAGAGGCTCCCGCTATGACCGTCTGGTAGGCCTCTCAGACCTTAGAATGTCCAGATAAGCGTTATCTTATTCTCTTGGTATTGTCTTGAATATAGACTTGATTGCGTCTGGGGTGTTGAAGTCTTGTACCGCTGATTGAATACTCAAGGTCATCAGCCAGGCCTTGGCTTACAGTAGGTACGTTAGTTGGCTCTGTACGAACCACATCAGGGCCATAGATGGTTGCCCACTCATCGCGCATTGACACTCCTACCCAACCGTTCTCCTGACAGGCAGCCTTGCACTTGTCTGCTTTTTCCTTGTTTCCGAACTCACGGGTTGTGTCATCGCACAAAAGGCAGAAAGCAATTGAAGGATATCGGTTCTCCAACGTTGTGTGATAGAACATCGGATAATCGCCAGAAGAGTTGCCCCACGCCAGAATAGGCTTCTGCCCAATTTCACGACGGATGGATACAATCTTGTTCGATGCTGTTGTGAGTTGCTTGAAATCTCCTCTCTCTATACGCTCGCCTGGATTGTATGGATAGCCCTCGGATGTACCCATCTCTGTCCACTCACCGGAAGCGTCTTGACTCTCAAGCACATAATTAACATCAGATGCTATTATCTGGTATCCGGGGATATCATATACGTCACGACATATTACCCTGCAGACATCACGGTCAACGCCAGAGCAGACAAACACCTTGAAATCGTTCGCTACAAGATAAGATACTACCTCTATCATAGGCCAGTACAAGGCCGTACCCCACGTAAGGTTGGAGAGTCCCTGAGGCTCAGCGTTATCAAGGAAACGATGCACACACTCCTCGAACTCATCCTGAGTAAGCCCCCTGAAAGCCTTGGCCTGCAGCTCTTGCTGCAAATAACCCCATTCGGACTTATTGCTGTGATTGGCAAGCACGTACTCCTCCATCTCCTGCACAAGAGCACGGTCCTGAGAATCTGGAGTATATGTTTCATCATGCAGGTAGCGATAGAAGCAAAGCATCCAGTTCATATAATATGGAGCTGTCTCGCATAGCAGCGTCCCGTCAACATCAAATGTTGCAATGCGATCCTCAGGCGGTACATAGCCCTTGCAATTGAAGTCCGTAACCTTGTCAACGAAAGATTTCAGACTCTTAATAGTCTGTGAGTCCTCGTTCCAATACTTGAAATTTCCCTCCTTGCCAACTCTCATCTCCGCCAGTTCCTGTCGTGTGACCTGAGCAGGCATCACTATCGGAATGACTAATACAGCTAATAATGCGAGTACTTTTTTGCTCATTTATCTAAAATTATTTTTTTCTATGCCAAAGCGCATCCATACGCTCCTTTATGCGGTCTTCCTGCGGGTTGTGCTGTGCCTGCCAGAAGCGGGTATCCTTTATGTCATCGGGCAGGAACTGCTGCTCAACGAAGTTTCCCTCATAGTCGTGAGCGTATTTGTAGCCCTCGCTGTAGCCCAAGTCCCTCATAAGCTTGGTGGGTGCGTTGCGCAAGTGCAGAGGCACAGGCAGGTTGCCGGTCTCCTGAACTTTGGCCAGAGCGGCCGCAATGCCCAGATATGCCGAATTGCTCTTGGAGCTTGTGGCCAGATATACCGTGGCCTCGGCAAGTGGTATGCGCCCCTCGGGCCAGCCCACCTTCATAACGGCATCGAATGCGGCATTTGCCAGCAGAAGCGCGTTGGGATTGGCCAGACCTATGTCTTCCGATGCAGAGATAACCAGACGGCGGGCAATAAAGGCAGGGTCCTCCCCACCCTCAACCATACGGGCCAGCCAGTATAGCGCTCCATCAGGGTCACTTCCGCGGATTGACTTGATGAATGCCGATATTATGTCGTAATGCATCTCGCCATCCTTGTCGTAAGCCAGAGGATTCTGCTGCAGGCGGAGGCTCACCATCTGGTCTGTTATGACCACATCGCCATCCTCCGCCTCAATCACTAACTCTAAAATATTCAACAGCTTACGAGCGTCTCCACCGGAATAGCGAAGAAGGGCGGTATTCTCCTTAATCTCTATCTTGCGGTCTTTCAGATATGTATCAGTATGGATGGCTCTGTCGGCAAGAGCCAGCAGGTCTTCCTTGTCGAGCGAGTTCAGCACATACACCTGCATTCTTGAGAGCAGAGGTCGAATTACCTCGAACGACGGGTTCTCGGTGGTTGCGCCAATAAGCGTAATCACTCCGGTCTCAACGGCATTGAGAAGCGAGTCCTGCTGAGCCTTGTTGAACCGGTGAATCTCGTCTATGAAGAGAATCGGGCTGTTCTGACTGAAGAAACGGCTGCTACGGGCCTTGTCCAGCACATCGCGCACATCCTTAACGCCAGCGCTCACGGCACTCAGTGTAAAGAACGGCAACTCAAGCTTCTCGGCAACAATCTGCGCCAGAGTAGTCTTGCCTGTTCCCGGAGGCCCCCAAAGTATGAACGACGACACGCGTCCGGACTCAATCATCCTGCGCAAAAACGCACCTTCACCCACAAGATGCCGCTGTCCGACATAATCTTCCAGCGTGTGCGGCCTCATTCTCTCTGCCAACGGTTTCATACTGCTTTGCTCATCTGAATAGGCAAAGTTACCATTTTTCTCATTTCCCCTTACTCAAACGGAGAAAAGTTGTTCCCATAAAGCACGAATACCAATATATTGTGATTTCCGTTGTTCTTTTCACGGGAATCACCTATTTTTGCCTTCAATATCACAATATAATGTGAATTACAGTATGAGGCAAGGCAAGGTGTTTGTCTTTGGGGCTATCCATCTGCATTAACTGACAAGTGAATAGTATATCTTTGCAGTATGAAAGCAAAAGAGGCATAAAACGAATGACATCGCTATCAATACTCATACCGGTATATAACCGCGATTGCTCGCAACTGATATCAGACTTGCACGCGCAGGCCTGCACGCTCGGCATACCGTTTGAGCTTATTGTGGCCGATGACCACTCAACCAACACTGAGGCATTGAATGCCGTAAGAGGCACGGTATCAAGCCTGGAGCATTGCCGCCTCATTGCCTTGCAGCAGAACACAGGCCGCTCGGCCATCCGCAACCTGCTTGCCGACAATGCCGCATACAGCAAGCTTCTGTTTATGGACTGCGATGCGGCCGTATGCTCACCACACTATCTGGCCAGCTACATAGAGGCATCAGGGAAAGCCGATGTGGTTTGCGGTGGCGCACGTCATTCCGACACGCTTCCCCGCTCTGGTGTGGAGCTTAGGTGGAGGTATGAGAAAAAAGCCGACAAGCAACGCTCTGCGGAATATCGCAGCCGCACTCCATACGCACGCTTCACGCCATTCAATTTCCTGATATCGCGCAATGTGTTCCAGAGCATACGCTTCAGCACCACATTCAAGGGCTACGGCTATGAGGATGTGCAGTTCGGACTTGAGCTGGAGAGACGCGGAATACCAATACTCCACATTGACAATCCACTGCTTCACCTGGGTATTGAGGACAACGCCACTTATCTGTACAAGACCGAGGAGGCCATACTTAACCTGCAAGCCCATCAGAGCGACATTCAGCAAGGCTCCACCCTGCTTAGACATTACAACAGGATATGCAGTCTGCATCTGCAGCCGCTGTTGCGTGCAGCCGCCAGAATTCTACTTAAGCCAATCAAGCGGAACTTGCTGGGAAGCAGCCCCAACCTGAGGTTATTCGCCTTTTACAAGCTTCTTTTCCTGAGTATTCAGCAGTCTTAGGCATAAAAAGCGTACCTTTGCTAAGAACCTGTTTTGAAATGTTCCAATTAATCTTTTATAAAATCTTTCCGGCTGAAGAATTCGTTTCTTTTCAGTCACAATGGAGCCCCATCGCTCCTTCAAACAACCGAATTTTCATCTCGAAAATCTTTCATAAAATTTTTAATCAAACATTTCAAAACAGATTCTAAAAATCCAAACAATGAATAAAGTCAAGAAGCGTAGCTCATTCAGCAACTCACTAGGTTTCACACTGGCGGCAGCGGCAAGTGCGGTAGGACTTGGCAACATCTGGCGATTCCCTTATCTGGCCGCACGTGATGGAGGAGGTGTATTCCTGCTCGTCTATATAATTCTTGCCCTGACTTTCGGATTCACTCTGTTGATAACAGAGGTGGCTATAGGCCGAAAGACCCAGCAGGGTCCGCTCACCGCCTATTCCGTTCTACATCCCAAATTCGGATTTATTGGAAAGTTCGCATTCTTAGTTCCCTATCTGATATATCCGTATTATTGCGTAATCGGAGGATGGGCATTGAGATATATGACTGCATTTGTCACCTGGAATATGGATTCCGCAGCCTCAGACAGTTTCTTCTCAGAATTCACGTCATCGGTATGGTCTCCTATAATCTATACAGCCATTTTCGCCTTAATATGCTGGTACATAGTATGCAAAGGTGTAAACAAGGGCATAGAGCGGTATTCCCGTATCATAATGAGCGGGCTCGTGATACTTGTAATCTTCATCAGCTGCTATTCCCTTACCATCAGCAATACCGATGCCGGCACCGGTATGACACGTACCGGACTTCAGGGAGCTGAGATCTATTTTGTACCTGATTTCCAGGGAATGACACTGAAGAGGTTCTTTATGATTGTGGTTGACGCAATGGGACAGCTTTTCTACTCTCTCTCCATAGCTATGGGAATTATGGTGGCATACGGCTCGTATATGAGAAAGGAGGAGAATCTGGGCAAGGCCATAGATTTGATTGAGATTTTCGATTCCGTGATTGCCATATTGGCGGGCCTTATGATTATTCCGGCCGTCTATGTGTTTATGGGTACCGAGGGTATGTCTGCCGGTCCAAGCCTGATGTTCATAACTCTGCCAAAGGTATTCCAGTCATTGGGAACATTCGGCAACATAATAGGCTCTCTGTTCTTCATAATGGTGGTCTTCGCCGCCGTGACAAGCGCCGTATCAATACTGGAGGCCATCACCGTAAGTATGATGGACCGCTACAAGCAGCCACGTACCAAAGCCGTAACCAGGCGCTCACTGGCAGCAATAATCATTTCCGTAGTGGTCTGTCTGGGCTACAACGTGCTCTACTTCAACGTGACTATGCCGAATGGCGCAAGCGCGCAGATTCTGGACATAATGGATTACATCAGCAATAACTTGCTTATGCCTGTGCTGGCATTCAGCACCTGCCTGCTGGTTGGCTGGTTTATCAAGCCTAAGACCATCATTGATGAGGTTTGCCTGAATGGATACAAATTCCGGCGCAAGCCTGTCTATGTGATAATGGTGAGATACATTGCTCCAATTATGCTTCTGATACTTTTCTTTGGAGCGTTCGGTCTGATAAAATAATCCTTTGAGCGGAACAATGACAGAAGATGTAAGAATCAGGTGTGTGGCAGCCGCCCTACGCTATGAGACAGCCAATTTCATTGCAGCCGACCCAATACAGTTTCCGCACAGATACACAGAGAGGCACGACATTGAGGTGTCGGCCTTCATTTCCGCGTGGATGGCATACGGAAGCCGCAAGGTTTTCCTGCAGATACTTGACCGCCTGCACGGCGATATGGATGCTGCCGGAGGGCCGTTCAGATATATCACCGGCGAGGCTTACGCAAAGAACCTTACATCGCCTGACTGCTGTCTGTACCGCTTTTACAAGCAGTGTGACTATCTGAGTCTGTGCGGCAGACTTAAGGAGTTGTATATGCGCTATGACTCGATTGAGGATCTGTTCAGTCCTGCGGCATCGCTCGCCGACAACATTCTGGCGCTATGCACATACTTCTACGGCATAAACGGGATACCTGTCCCCGGCAGCCCGTCGGCCAACAAGCGCCTTTATATGTTCCTGCGATGGATGGTACGCAGAGGCAGCCAGGTGGATTTCGGCATCTGGAACAACATAAGCCCCGGGCAGCTGGTCATTCCGCTTGACACTCACGTTTTTCAGACAGCCAGGTCACTTGGCATCACTAACAGGAAAAGCGCTGATTTGAAGACCGCCATAGAGATTACACAGGCTATGGCGGAGATATGGCCTGACGACCCCGCTAAGGGAGACTTTGCCCTTTACGGAATGGACATAGCCGATTGTGAATAACTATTCCCGTCCTATAAGCTGATATCTGCGCATAAAACCTTAATTTTGCGGCAGATTTACGCGCAAAATATAATAGGTATATGGCAGAGAGCGTTTCAGCAGAAAACAGCGAGAAAAAAAGTCTGAACTTCATTGAGGAGATAGTTGTAAAGGACCTGGCAGAGGGCAAGAACGGAGGAAGGGTGCAGACCCGATTCCCGCCGGAGCCAAACGGATACCTTCATATCGGACACGCCAAGGCCATCTGCATGGACTTCGGCATAGCCGCCAGGTACGGTGGCGTGTGCAACCTTCGCTTTGACGATACAAACCCCACAAAAGAGGATACCGAGTATGTAGATGCCATCAAGGAGGACATTGAGTGGCTTGGCTTCCACTGGGGGAATGAGTATTATGCCTCAGATTACTTCCAGCAGCTGTGGGATTTCGCCATCGACCTGATAAAGCAGGGCAAGGCATATATCGACGAGCAGGATCAGGATACCATTCTCTCGCAGAAGGGCACCCCTACCCAGCCCGGCATCAACAGCCCGTACCGTGACCGTCCCATGCAGGAGAATCTGGACCTGTTCTACAAGATGAACAGCGGCCAGCTGGAGGAAGGCTCAATGGTACTCCGTGCCAAGATTGACATGGCCCACAACAATATGCTGTTCCGCGACCCTATCATCTACCGCATAGTAAAGACACCGCACCACCGCACCGGCACAAAATGGAAGGCCTACCCTATGTACGACTTCGCACACGGACAGAGCGATTTCTTTGAGGGTGTCACCCACTCTCTCTGCACTCTGGAGTTCTTCCCGCACCGTCCGCTCTATGACCTGTTCATTGACTGGCTGAAGAAGGGCGAGGACCTTGATGACAACCGCCCGCGTCAGAACGAGTTCAACAAGCTCAACCTGAACTACACATTGCTCAGCAAGCGTAATCTGCTGGCACTTGTTCAGAACGGAATGGTTTCAGGATGGGACGACCCGCGTATGCCTACAATCTGCGGCTACCGTCGCCGTGGCTATACACCTGAGTCTATAAAGATGTTCGTTGACCGTATTGGCTACACCAAGTTCGATGCACTGAACGATATGGCACTTATGGAGTCTGCCATCCGCGAGGACCTGAACCGCAGGGCTACCCGCGTATCGGCAGTCATTGACCCTATAAAGCTTACTGTAACCAACTATCCGGAGGGCAAGACCGAGCAGCTTGAGGCCATCAATAACCCCGAGGACCCTGAAGCCGGCACACACACAATAACTTTCAGCCGCGAGCTCTGGATTGAGCGCGATGATTTCATGGAGGATGCGCCGGCCAAGTACTTCCGCCTGTCACAGGGCCGTGAGGTACGTCTGAAGAACGCCTACATCGTACTCTGCACCGGTTGCAGGAAAGGCGATGACGGACGCGTTGAGGAGGTGTTCTGCGAGTACATCCCCAACACAAAGACCGGCGAGAGCGACTCAAACCGCAAGGTCAAGGGTACAATCCATTGGGTAAGCACAGCCCACGCCGTAAAGGCTGAGGTACGTCTGTATGACCGTCTTTGGAAAGTTGAGAACCCACGCGATGAGATGGCGCGTCTGCGCGAGGAAGGTCTGTCGCACGTTGATGCGATGAGGCAGATGCTCAATCCCGACTCATTGGAGATACGTGAGAACTGCTATGTCGAGGAGTATCTTGCTGATACCAAGCCTATGGATCACTTCCAGTTCCAACGCATCGGCTACTTCTGCACCGACAAGGACTCAACACCAGAGCATCTCATATTCAACAGGACCGTATCGCTTAAGGACTCCTGGGGTAAGATTAAGGACAAGGCATAAGACAGGATGAAGGAAAGCCAGTCGTCTTACTTTGAGAGCAGCGAGTTTATGGAACTGCTCAACAGTTATGAGAGTATGGAGCACGGAGGTGCTCCACGCTACTTTGACGGTATAGACATATCAAATCTGGCCGAGTTCTACAGCTCGATGGACGAGGATGACAAGGCATCGGCCACCATCAGCTACGGATTGCAGATTCATCCCAACGACACTGACATTCTTATAGCGCAGGGGCATCTTCTGCTAAAGCAGGGAAAGAGCCACGAGGCCCGTACACTGGCGGAGTCCATAAACGAGACGAATTGCAGGGAGTTGCTGTTTCTGAAAGGCAGCATAGAGCTGTACGATGAGGACAATGTGATGGCAGACCGGTACTTCTGCCAGTCTGTTGAGGCCGGAGATGAGGATTTCGGGCTCTATGCCGACATAATAGCGGCATTCATTGACTACGGACAATACGATTACGCGCAGAACTGGCTTGACAAAGCTATGCTGCTTGAGCCCGACTACAAGGACTTCGCAGAGCAGCAGGCTGACCTCTATATGGCTACTCAGAATCTCACGCAGGCTGAGGAGAAATACAATCAGCTGCTGGACGAATATCCATACGAGATATACTATTGGGAACAGCTTGTATGCATAGCATACCGTCTGGAGGAATGGACAAAAGCGCTTGACTATTTTGAATACATTGAGGCCATAGACCCCATGTACGACTCAATGCAGATGATAAAAGTGGAGTGCCTGATAGAGAATGAGCATTATGCCCAGGCTGAGAGGAAATTGCGCGAGATGCTGGAGAAGACTCCTGACTCAAGCGAGGTTATGTTCCTTCTTGGTAACACATTAAGCCTTCAGCAGCGTAACGAGGAGGCAATTCCGTATCTGACGAAGGCTATCGAGATATTCCCCGATGACCCGCAGATGTACATACAGCTTGCAGCGGCTCAGCACGAGTGCGGCCAATACAAGGAGGCGGCACAGAGTCTGACAAAGGCTTTCAACGGAGGATTTGCCTGTCACCCTGACAACATTCGTCTGCTGATGCTTCAGCTACTGCAGGACGATGACATACAGACCGTTTGCGATATGCTCATAGCTCTGTTCAGCATTGAGAATCTGGATATGGCTGAATATGGAGTTTTCCTGAGCGCGCTGACTATGTGCTGCTGGCAGTCCGGACGCTCTGATGACTTCAGGAAATACTTCGGCCTTGCATTCGACACGAATCCAGAGGGTACGCTGCGGCTCTTCGGCATAACAGACCTGACTCTGAGCAAAGAGGTGGCAACCACCATTCTGCTGAAAGTGAGCCAGGATGATGCGGCACAAACATCTCAAAACAGATTAAAATAACCGGCAATGGAATCAATAGGAATACTTCAATGGTGTCTTGACCACCTTAATTATTGGACCATCACGTTTCTGATGACAATAGAGAGCTCCGCTATCCCCTTCCCTTCCGAGATAGTGGTACCACCGGCAGCGTATCACGCAGCCGCCACCGGAGAGATGAGCCTCATTATGATTATCATCTGCGCTACAATAGGCGCACTGCTTGGCGCAGCCATCAACTATTTCCTGTCGCTCTGGCTGGGCAGACCCATCATCTATAAATTCGCAGACAGCAAGCTTGGACATCTTCTCGCACTGGATGGCAGTAAGATACAGCGAGCCGAGGACTATTTCAACGCACACGGTACTGTATCCACACTTGTGGGGCGTCTGATTCCGGTAATACGTCAGCTTATCTCCATACCAGCCGGACTATCCAGAATGAACTTCGCAAAATTCGCGGCTTTCACAGCACTGGGAGCCGGAATCTGGAACATCGTGCTTACTCTTCTCGGTTATTTCCTGGAGCGCGTGGTACCAGAGGACCAGCTTATTGACACCGTAACCAAATACAGCCACGAGATAGGCTACAGCATCCTGGCGGTTGTAGTAGTTGTGCTTGCCATAATCATTATTAAGAACAAGTCAAAGAAATCCTGATGATGAGCCCAATCTGTACAGACAATAATCATATCTACTCTTTCGCTACTCAGAGCATTGGAATGAAGACCATTATCAATGCGAGGGAACTTGGAGGTTATATGATGCCTGACGGAAGAGTCGTCAAGCGCGGAAAGCTTCTCAGAGGAGGAGCCTTGAACGCCACATCGCAAGAAGAGTTGAGCCTGCTCACCGAGAAATACCATCTGGTCAGGATATTTGACTTTCGCACCAGTTTTGAGGTGGAACGCACTCCCGACAAGGAGGTTACGGGTGCCAAGCGTATCTGGTTGCCCGCATTTGATGAGAGCAGTATGTCTATGGCAAAGATGTCACTTCCGTCTGAGGCATACCGCGACCTTGGAGGCTGGCTGGTATCAAGAGCCGCCAATCCTACCGTTCAGCAGATTGCACGCGATATGTACCCTATTATGATAACGACGGAGTTCACCCAAGTACAGTATGCCGGATTCTTCCAAAACATTCTAGGTTGTGAGGATGGTGCCATATACTGGCATTGCTCACAGGGAAAGGACCGTACAGGACTTGGAGCAGCACTTCTTCTGGCTGCGCTCGGAGCGGACCGCGACCTCATTATGACTGATTTTGAGATTTCAAATGAGGTTTATAAGCAAGATGTTGAGCAGATCCTCAGTTACTTATCAACAGAAGAGGAGAAAGAGGCTGTGCTGACTTTCGTCGGAGTAAATGCAAAGTATTTCGCCAATGCTCTTGACATTGTTGAGAGGCAATACGGTTCATTGCTCGGTTTTCTACAAGGTCCGATATGCCTCTCAGATGATGACATCCGGGATTTACGCGACCGTTTCCTTGAATAAGTCATAACGGAGGTAATCGTTGCTATCCCATAAAAAAGCAATCCGGCCTTTTGGACCGGATTACTTTTTTATATAACTTATTGCGTACATAACCGCGAGCGAAGCGAGAACAGCCGCAGGCTGTCAAGCGACCATCGGGAGCGCGTTTGCCGCAAGGCAAACTAAAAAGAGGTCCGGAGGCAATCGTTGCTATCCATAAAAAAGCAATCCGGCCTTTTGGACCGGATTACCTAGAAATAACGGTTACGTTAATTATGCGTACATAGCAACGATTGCCTCGTAGAGCTCCTGCTTGCCAGAAGTCTGCTTCGGCTCGTCAACCTTCTTGCCGTACTCGTAAGCCTCCTCGAGAGTCATCTTGCCCTCCTCGAATTTCTTACCAAGGCCCTCATCGAATGAAGCGTAACGCTTAGCCTTCATCTCCTTGTATGGTGACTCCTCAAGCAGCTTTGCAGCAGACTCAAGAGCGCGGGCCATAGCATCCATACCGCTGATGTGAGCGATAGCGATGTCCTCAAGGTCTGTTGAGTTACGACGAGTCTTTGCATCGAAGTTGGTACCACCTGTGCCAAGACCGCCGCCACGGATAATCTCCATCCAGGCCTGAGTAAGCTCATAGTTGTCAATTGGGAACTGGTCGGTATCCCAGCCATTCTGATAGTCACCACGGTTGGCATCGATTGATCCAAGCATACCGGCATCAACAGCGCAAGCAAGCTCGTGCTCGAATGTGTGACCTGCAAGTGTAGCGTGGTTAACCTCGATATTAACCTTGAAGTCCTTATCCAGTCCGTGAGTCTTCAGGAAACCGATAACGGTCTCGGTGTCAACATCATACTGATGCTTTGACGGCTCACATGGTTTCGGCTCAATCAGGAATGTACCCTTGAAGCCCTTGCTGCGTGCATAGTCGCGAGCCATACCCAACATTGTAGCCATATGCTCCTTCTCACGCTTCTGGTCTGTGTTCAGAAGGCTCATATAACCCTCACGGCCGCCCCAGAAAACATAGTTCTCAGCGCCCAGAGCGATACCTGCGTCAATAGCATTCTTAATCTGAACGATAGCGCGTGCGACTACATCGAAATCAGGATTTGTTGAGGCACCATTCATATAGCGCTTGTTACCGAATACATTTGCGGTTGACCAAAGCAGCTTGGCACCGGTTTCCTGCATCTTCTCCTTGATATAAGCTACGATAGCCTTCATATTGGCCTCGTACTCCTCTACGTTTGCACCCTCAGAGATCAAGTCAACATCGTGGAAGCAGAAATAAGGAATGCTCAGTTTCTCCATGAACTCGAAACCAGCGTCAACCTTATTCTTTGCTGTCTGAAGAGCATCTGCCTCAACCCACGGGAAAGTCTTGGTACCGCCGCCGAACTGATCTGCACCCTCTGCGCAGAGAGTATGCCACCAAGCCATAGCGAAGCGGAGCCACTCCTTCATTGTCTTACCCATGATAACCTTGTTCTCATCATAGTAATGGAAAGCCATTGGGTTCTTGCTGTCTTTACCCTCGAACTGGATCTTCTTCAATCCAGGAAAATACTCTTTTGCCATAATTAAAAGTTTATTACGAAATTGTTTATTATCTATTTCACAAAATTACATTTCTTTTTCAAATATACGAATATTAGCCTGTTTTATTATATCAGGCAGGCATATAAAGGCCCAGAATAGTCTTCCAGCGCTCATAGGCCTTTTTATATTCATCAGCCTTTGAGGCATCAGGCTCAATGACGCGCAGCTTTTCCAGAGTGGCGAATGCCTCATCGTGATCCTTGTAGATACCTGCCCCCATTCCAGCACCCTTGGCGGCACCTACGGAGCCGTCAGTATCATACAGCTCAATAGTAGCTCCAGTAACGCCTGCCAGAGTATCGCGGAATACCGGATTAAGGAACATATTTGCATTTCCAGCGTGAACCTTCGAGATATCCATTCCCATATCCGACATAATCTCCATTCCGTACTTAAACGAGAAGACAATACCCTCCTGAACGGCACGTGCGATGTGAGTGCGGTTATGGATGTTGAAGTTCACTCCGTGAATGCTGCAGCCTACGTTGTGGTTTGACAGGACGCGCTCCGAGCCGTTTCCAAAAGGCAGGACAACTATGCCGTCAGAGCCTATCGGCGCCTGGTCGGCCAGTATGTTCATATCTCCGTAAGAGATGCCCTGCTCCATAATGTTACGACGGGTCCAGGCGTTCAGAATACCGGTACCGTTGATGCAAAGCAATACTCCCAGACGGGTCTCGTAGCCAGTGTGGTTTACGTGAGCAAAGGTGTTCACTCTTGACTGCGGGTCGAAGTTTACGTGACCGTTCACACCATAGACAACTCCCGAAGTACCTGCCGTGGCAGCAATCTCTCCAGGATTGAATACGTTAAGAGATACGGCGTTGTTAGGCTGGTCACCAGCACGGTAGGTAACAGGAATGCCCGCTGCCAGACCAAGCTCGGCAGCTACTGCGGCCGTTACCCTGCCCTGCTCTGAGAAGGTAGGCTTAATCTCAGGTATGATTGACTCTGGAAAACCGAAATAATCCAGAAGGAAACTTGCAACCTTATTGTGCTTGAAATCCCAGAACATACCCTCCGAGAGTCCCGATACCGTGGTGCATTTCTCACCAGTAAGACGGTATGCGATATAATCACCAGGCAACATTATCTTGTCTATCTTCTCAAAGAGCTCCGGCTCGTTCTTCTTTACCCAAGCTAATTTTGAGGCTGTGAAATTGCCGGGAGAGTTCAGCAGATTGGTAAGGCACTGACCATTGCCAAGCTCGCGGAAAGCCTTCTCGCCATATGACACGGCACGGCTGTCGCACCAGATGATGGCCGGACGCAGCACACTGCCATTCTTGTCCAAGCACACCAGTCCGTGCATCTGATACGAGATACCTATGGCCTGAATGTCATCACCTGTGGCCTCTGCCATCTGCATGACCTTTGCGGTCACATTCTTGAGATAGTTCCACCAGTCTTCAGGATTCTGCTCTGCCCAACCTGGGTTCAACGCCTTGATTGGAGCTTCTGAATCGGGATAAAACGCAGATGCCACACTCTTTCCAGTCTGAACTGAAACAAGGCTCGCCTTAACAGATGAGCTGCCTATGTCATAACCTAACAGATACTTTTTCATAACACTTTATTTATTGGTTAATTTTTATATTAATTAATTCTCTTCTACCAGAGCGTCATTCCAAACCAGCTCGACAGTTGGTGGGTTACGATGCAGCAGGTCAATCCGAACCGGCAATCCGTCATATTCAACAGAACTGAGCAAATCGTGGTGAGACTTGTCTGTATGCATCGTGACATTGACTATGCGTCTCATCAGCATTCCGTTGTACGCCCCCTCGCGCTTCCCTATTATCAAAGTTCCGGCCGCATCATCATAGACGAAAGGTATCTCCGAGCATTCGCCCTTCTCATAGCCGTATGTTACGCCGTCATCCTCATAGAGAGCAAACGAGCCATTCTTGCCGGCATAGACATGAACATCAAGCGTATCAGCGGCAATCTGGTCCGCATACTCAATCTGAGGGCCATACACCAGAATGGCACCGGCGGGAACAAATATCGGCATACGCTCATACGGTGCGTCTGCCATAATGAACTGACCGCCGTCATAGACATTGTCCGGATTATTATAGTCATACCATTTTACTCCCTCTGGTAAATATACCATACGGTCACGTGCCTGATACTCGGTTACCGGGCAAATCATCAGAGACGGGCCGAACATATACTGGTCGTGTACATTGTATGTCTTCCTGTCATTAGTGAAATCCATTACAAGACCGCGCATAATGGTATAATCATTCCAGTAAGCCGCACCAGCCAGCGAATATATGTACGGCATAAGACGGTAGCGCAGCCGGTTGTAATACAGAATAGAGTTGTAGGTTGGCGAGCCCTCCGGCGCTATGTTCCAGATCTCACGAAGCGGGAACTGCCCGTGTGCCCTATATAAAGGTGTGAATGTTCCGAACTGATACCAGCGTGTCTGAAGCTCACGCCACTCAACCAGATCGTCGTTGACAATGCCAGTCCGGTCAAACATACTCTGAGCCTGCGAGTAGCGGTTCTCAACGCAGAAGCCGCCGATATCCATTGTCCAATATGGATTACCGCAGAGTGAGTAGTTCATTCCGGCCACAATCTGAGAGTACATATCCTCCCAGCGGGTGCCAATGTCGCCACTCCACGATGCGGTGCTGTAACGCTGCTGGCCGGTGAATCCGTTGCGGGTCAGCTGGAAGACACGGGTGTCGGGATCTGTCTCACGCAGTCCCTCATAGATTGCCTGTGCGTTCATCAGCGCATAGCCCAGCAAGTACTCGGTTGACGAGCCCAGAGCCGTTGGACCTACAAGCTGCTTGTGATACGGCATAGGCACACAATCGCGCACATTAGGCTCACTGGCATCCATCCACCAGGCATCGATGCCATATTTATAAAGATGTTCCTTTATCTGATTCCAGAAAAGCTTACGCGCGCCAGCGGAGTATGCATCGTAGAACGAGCCTATATATCCAGGGCCAACCCAGTCGCGGATGCTGTCCTCAACAGCCTTGGTGTACATCCAGCCCTTCTCCTCAAACTCCTTGTAATGCTCTGTAGTATGATAGAACTTAGGCCAGACAGATATCATAAGATGTCCGTTAAGCGCGTGGACATCGTCCACCATCTTCTTTGGATCAGGATATCGCGATGCCTCAAACTCGTGTGAGCCCCACTTGTCATCCTCCCAGTAATTCCAGTCCTGAACAATGTTGTCAATACCGATACCCTTGTCGCGGAAAGTCTTCAGTGTTGATACAAGCTCATCCTGAGTACGGTAGCGCTCGCGGCTCTGCCAGAATCCCATAGCCCACTTAGGCATAATATTGGCCTTTCCGGTCAGTTTTCGCAGACCGCTTATCACGCCATCCATATTCTTGCCTGGAATGAAATAGAAATCGGCCTCAGGAACCATCTCAGTCCACATTGTTATATCGTTCTGAAGTTTCCGGTCAACAGGAGCGTGAGCCTTCAGTCCAAGATATGATGTGGTGCCGTCCGGTTTCCACTCAATGCGCAGCTTATATCTCCTGTCAGCCTCAAGAATTGCAGGGAACTGATATGTATTCGGGTTCCACGCTGTACGCCAGCGTTCCCATATCACCAGCTCATCGTCAATAAACAGTTTGACATAACCGGCATAATAGAGTTGGAAGAAGAACTCACCACTCTCCTTCGGCTCGAAGTAGCCCTCGTATGTAACGCTCTGCCCCAGCCTGGGCAGATTCTTTATCATATCGGCATCGGAATATGAGAGCGAGTCCTCCCTGCGCGCCAACGGTTCCGGCTGAGGCATCTGGCCGCCACGGCGGAAGCCCCACATCTGAGGCTGGCTGTATGTACCAGAAAGACCGCCCTCGTTGCCATCCTTGTCAAACAGTCTGAAAACGCGGTTCAGCTGCTGATATGGCTCAGGATTGCCGAAACGGCTCTGTGAGTATGTATCCCACAAAATGCCATAGTTGTTGGTGGAGATTACGAATGGAATGCTGATTTTGGTGTTATACTGGAAAAGCTCCTCATTCTGCCCCTTGTAGTTCCATATGTCAGACTGCTGCTGTCCTAATCCGAAAAGCCCCTCGGAGTCATCACCGGTACTCATCCTTGTAATGACGGTGTAGCCAGTTGTGCCATCTACCGTTATAGGAGTAAACTCAGCCTTGGCCAGAATGCACTTCGACTTACCATCATCGGAAAGAAGCCATACCCGTCCATCGGATTTCGATACAATGACCCTTGCATCCGCCTCTGATGATGAGACAACAAGCAGCTCATCCTTTAAAGCCCTCAGAGAATCCGGCAGGGAGACATTCTCCTCCATCGCATTAACGACATTCAGCCCAATACGGCCTATACCGGGGAGCGTGACAAGGCTCTGTCTGTCTTTAAATTTTTTCTCCGGAGTCTCAGAGATACGGACAATGCCGCCATCCAGCATCTGTACACGCACCTTTGCCGGACCATTCAACTCCGGGCTGGAGACATTGACAACCACTCCGTCATTTGTTATCCGATACTCTTTGGAGCAGCAGACCAATGCAAAAGACAATGCAAGCAAATAACCGAATCTTCTCATAGCAAACAGAAAATATTATCAGAACAAACGTTTGGTCACTATAGTACGCCCGTCAGAATAGAGACGTTTGGAAAGATACACACCTTTTACAGGGTTCTCCTCCACCTTGCCGTCAAGTCCGTAGAATATCTCAGACACCAGTGTGACCTCTGCCGCAACCTCATCCACATCAGTCTTTTTCTTGAACGACTCAATCTGAGAGTTGATCTTGTCCGACGCCTCCCACAACTGGAATGTAGAGGCGGTACCGGCAAACTCCTCACCATACTGACTCATAACCCTCTCCAGGAGCATATATGGTCTTCCCTGCTTTATCTCCTCGTTATCAGCATACATATCAAGCAATGATTTTCCCTCATTGAAAGCCTTCAGATATGCGGTAAGATTCACCATTCGGATCTCAGCCTGCTCCGAAATATCATTAATCTCCTTGACAGCAGCCTCGTACTCCTGTCCCGTATTGCCGCGGAATGCATTGTAGCGTTCCATCGCGGCAGACATCTCGCTTATCATAGCCTCTGAGTACTCAGGACCATAATCCACAAGTTGGGTGTATGCCTTTCGAATACGGCTCATCGCCTCCAGGAATCTCACCTTATACTGATATGCATAAGATGGTGCGGTCTCAATAAGTATATTGCCAATTACAACTCCATCCCATCCGGAATCTGTCGTGAACTCAAGCACATAGTCATCCTCAAAATAGACATAGAACTCATAACGGTTCGCCTTTGAGCCGGCAACCTTCTGATATACTATCTCATTCATCATTCCGGACGATGGCACTTCAGGCACTTCCAGGACAGTATTGTCTGATGAGCCTCTCACTGTCAGTGAATATGTCATTGAGTTGCTCTGGGCCGATGAGTTCCAGTAAGCGGAGTTGAACGACACGGCATACTTGCCAGGCTTCAGATGCAGGGGACGCTCCTGATATGTACCATAAATGAGAGAGCAGGGTCCGGCGTCACGTGCCGCCAGATAAAAGGCCGCATCCATATCTCCGCCTTCGTTGAAATACTGCATTCGCGCACCGGCCACATTAGCCTCATTCTGACCCTTCTCAATTCTCTTTCCCTTGGAATAAGTAACGCGCATCCAACCCTCGGGTATGCCCTCGCCTATCTGGTCTTTCTGAGACATCCAGTCCGGTTTGAGAATTGTCTCATAAACGAACTCGCCTGTCACCTCCTCTACTCCAAGATAATAAGTGAAGGAGCAGTTCTCGTTGTCTCCGCCGCAAGTGTCAACCACATTGACAAGCGAGAGGCGATAGTCTCCTGCAGGTACAGCATCGCCCTGCTTGATGGTGAACGTGATGACATTGCTCGCGCCGGTCTCGTCCGGACGGATAATACGCTCCGCATAGCCTCCTTTCAGCAACGCATATACAGTGTCGCAAAGAATCGGCTGATTAAACGAATACTGGAAAGAGACGCCCTCAACCGGCAGGTCAAAAGAGTTGTCGGCAGGAGATGCGCTCAAAAGCTTTGGCGGTATTGCCTCGATGGGTCCGTCAAGTGTATAACGCTTGCAGAAATTCCATATCTCGCAGCTGGTAAGGACACAAGAGGCATCCATAGACACCCAATGTCCTTTTCCGTCAAGAGTAAGTAGCGCCACCTCAACTCCGGTCTCGTGATTTGTCCAGACCTCAAGCGACGCATTGGATTTGCCATGATAAGGCTTTGTATAAACCGAATTGCGGTCACAGCCATCTATTGCCACCCATTTCTCAATGTATGGTCTTGCTCCGCTATATGCCACCACATCATCGTCAGTTCCGTGCGTGTGGATTACCGGAACAGGCCTTGGACTGTAAGCGTCACCACCCATCGCATAACCGCTGATAGGAGCCATGGCAGCAATCTTGTCCGCTATGCGCGATGCAGCGTGATAAGTCATCATACCACCCATAGAGAAACCCGATAGATAGACACGACGCTTATCTATGGCGTGCTTCTGAAACATATCCTCTATTATCGCCTCAATAAAATGAGTATCCTTGTCTCCACCTATATCCCAGGACTTGCCCTCTCCCTCGGGATACACCACCACGAATTTGGCGGTATCAGCCACGGCGGCCCAGTTCGCCATACCTTTCTGATATGCCGCGTCCTGATTCATTCCGTGCATTGAAATGACCAGAGGCGCATAATCAGGTAAATCACGCGGCACATAGACCAGCATCTCGCGTTTGGCACCATCAACCGTTATTGTCTCTCTTGTCTCTTGAGCCTTTGCAGGAAAAACCAGCAGTAAAACAAGAATAAGCGAAGTAAAATGCTTCATAAGCAGTCATATTTATATTAATATGCAAATATGTGAAAAAAAAATCACACAATCGGAATGACTGTGTGATTTTTGTGGCCGGTTTCTCAACAAAACCGGTATAAACGCACCTTGAAATTACTTCTGCAGGAGTTTGTCGTTTGAGCCGAGCACCTCCACAATCTTGTGGATGTACATCTTCTTCATATTATCGCGTGCCGGCTTGAGATACTGGCGAGGATCGAAGTGGCTTGGATTCTCAGCAAGGTACTTGCGGACTGCGGCGGTCATGGCAAGACGTGAGTCTGAGTCAATATTGATCTTGCAGACAGCGCTCTTTGAAGCCTGGCTGAGCTGCTCCTCTGGAATACCTACTGCATCTGGCAGCTTGCCGCCGAAAGCGTTGATGGTATCAACCTCGTCCTGCGGAACTGAAGATGAGCCGTGGAGTACGATTGGGAAGCCGGGGAGCTTCTTCTCTATCTCGTGCAGCACGTCGAATGCCAATGGAGGAGGAACCAGCTTGCCGGTCTTCGGGTCGCGTGTGCACTGCTCCGGCTTGAACTTGTATGCACCGTGTGATGTACCTATTGAGATGGCCAGTGAGTCGCAGCCTGAACGGGTAGCGAAATCAATCACCTCCTCTGGCTTGGTGTAGTGAGACACCTCTGAGGCAACCTCATCCTCAACACCTGCCAGAACGCCGAGCTCTGCCTCTACAGTCACATCGTACTTGTGAGCGTACTCTACTACCTTCTTTGTGAGGGCGATATTCTCCTCGTATGGAAGAGCTGAGCCGTCAATCATAACCGAGCTGAAGCCCATATCAATACAATCCTTGCAAAGCTCAAAGCTGTCACCGTGATCAAGGTGAAGAACGATTTCCGGATGAGCGCATCCAAGCTCCTTTGCATACTCAACGGCACCCTGAGCCATATAGCGCAGAATAGTGGCGTTCGCATAGTTGCGGGCACCCTTTGATACCTGCATGATAACCGGAGACTTAGTCTCTACTGCAGCCATAACGATGGCCTGCATCTGCTCCATTGTGTTGAAGTTAAATGCCGGAATAGAATAACCGCCCTTTACGGCAGCTGCGAACATCGCGCGGGTGTTTACCAGACCCAATTCTTTGTAATTAACCATTTTGCTTATATTTTTTGAAGAATATTATTCGCCTTTTCAGGTTTTCGTCCGCAAATTTAACCAAAACATTTGTAAATTCGCGAATTGAAACTTTTTTTATGATATGAGGCTAAGAAAGCTTTATCTATATTTTCCACTGCTGCTCACGGTTGTAGCTCCGTTGTCCTTATATGCTGAGAGCGCAGACGAGGCCCTCAGGAGATTTGCCGGAAACATTCATCAGTTCAGTCAGATTTTTCCGCAGGAAAAGGTGTATATCCAGTTTGACAACACCTCTTACTATACAGGTGAGACTATATGGTTCAAGGCTTATGTAGTAAATGCCACCGACAACCACCGCGCGGTAAGCAAAGTCCTGTATGTGGACCTTATCTCTCCGGGAGGCGTAGTGCTGAAGCAACAGAAGCTGAAGATAGTAGCAGGCCAGTGCGACGGCTCGTTTCCACTTATGGACGCCAGCACCACCAGCGCGCGTGAGCTGCGTGGCGTACTTCCCTACCCGAGCGGTTTCTATGAGATCCGCGCCTACACAACGAATATGCTCAACTTCAATCAGGAGGCCATTTTCTCACGCGTTTTTCCAATTTACGAGAAACCGTCAAAAGAGGGAGCATACTATGATGAGGCTCCATCAATAAAGCTGCACAATTCCTTTGTGGAGCAATACAGACCGGAGACCGGCACCCAGAGAAAGACAGAGATGGCATTCTACCCGGAAGGAGGCCGCATCATTCTGGGAAAAGAGTGCAAGGTAGCTTTCAAGATAACAGGAGCAGACGGTTTGGGCGTTGAGGCCACCGGAACTGTTGACGGGTCCGGAACAGGTTTCAAGACCATACACGATGGAATGGGCTCTCTCACATTCACCCCCTTGAGACACAACAACAGTGTAACCGTTCAAACTGGCGGCAAGACCCTGCATTTCAACATGCCGGGGGCAGAGTCTGAGGGATATGCTCTTTCCGCAGATAATCAAGGCAGCGAGCTTAGGGTCAGGATATCCGGAACAGCCGGAATGACAACCGACACGCTCGGACTTACCGTTTTGTGCCGTGACGGTCTGGTATTCTTCAACACATTACCGCAGAACAACAATCACGAGGCAGAGATTGTCATACCGCTTGAGTTTGGCGAGGGAGTATGCCGCATAGTATTGTTCGACCGCAGCGGAAACATACTTGCCAGCAGGGCATTCTATGCAAAGTCATCAAGCAAGGCGCCCCAGCTCACATTTCAGCCTGACCAGAAGAAATATGGCCCTTTCCAGCCTGTAACACTGGACTTTAACCTCACCGATGGTTCTGGAGCACCATTCAAAGACCGTTTCTGCCTGTCGGTACGCGATGCCCGCGCATCCGGCAACCTGACATCAGGAGATTTGCGCACCACCCTGCTTCTCTCATCAGACCTGAAGGGATACGTGCATCAGCCTGAATGGTATTTCGAGGAAGAGAGCCCGCTTCGAGATGAAGCCCTTGACCTGCTTACAATGGTGCAGGGCTGGGAGCGTTACGAATGGAGCTATATGACCGGACTGAACAAATTTCAAGAGAAACACCGCATAGAGCAAGGTCTCACACTGAACGGCTGGATTCTGTCTCCATCGGGAAACAAGCCTGTAGCAAACACCAAGGTGATGGTAGCCCTGGTACCGCCCGACAAGACACAGACAGAGCAGTTCGACTGCATCACAGACAGCACAGGCTACTTCGGCCTCGATGTGTCCGACTTCTACGATGTTGCACGCTTTACCATCCACACCACCGAGAAAAAGCGTATGGTAGGCACCAGCTCACGAATACTTTTTGAGCGCTCAATGACACCAGACATACGCGCTTACTACCCCGCAGAGACCACCCTGCGCAACATAGCGCCCAAGAAGAGAGTCACAGCAGTTGAACAAGAGCCTGTAGATGACAATCTGCCCGAAGTAATATGGGACAATATCGGATACCTGCTGCCCGACGTGGACATCCAGGACAAGCGCAAGTATGTTGACTACTTTACGTTCAAGGCATTCAACGTGCAGCAGGACATTGAGGCCGAGCTGGACCGTGCCGAATTCACAGGCGATGTTCTTGGATACCTGTTAGATAAAGGATACGTCTTCAACATGCGTCCGGACAGCTCCGGCCAGGAGAACCCCCTGCTTGAGCTCAGCGGCTCGGACGAGGAGATTGCATTCCAGCTGGCCGATACCTGTATGCTGAACGGCATACCGGCATTCTGGTACGTACACAACACAGAGCGATGCCTCTATCAGGGTATCTTCTGCCCACCTTGGGCCATAGATACACAAGACATCAGAAACCTTATGGTATATGACCGTGTGATGCCTCTCACATCAATAATGTCTCTCACGCCTCTTATCCTTCAGGGACTGAGCAAGCACGTTGATGTAACCAGTATGGCCAATACCGTTGAGAGCGCCAGCCCGGACAGGCCCTCGCGAAACTACTATCTTATAGACCTTCAAGTAAAGGATGATTATTTCCTGAGCTCAAAGAGAGAGCTCAACGAATTAGGCAAGAGAGTATCCAACTTTTATGGATTCTCATCGCCATACCAGTTCTACAGCCCCAGCTATCCTGACGGTCCCATTGTGGGCGATGTAGATTATCGCCGCACCCTTTATTGGGAGCCGAACGTCGTGACCGATGCGGACGGACACGCCTCAGTGACTTTCTACAACAACTCCATCACATCGGAGTTCAGCATCAGCGGAGCCGGCATCACAGCTGGTGGACAGCCGTATGTTCTTGAGAGTGGTTTTTGACCACTCTCAAGAACATACGGCTGCGCGGACCTCATTTTAGTTCAGCTTCCGCTGAACACGGGTGCAAGCACCCTTGGCTGCTCTGGCAGCGTCCTTCGGACCAATTAATTTTGGAGAGCGGTTTCTAACCGTTCTCAAGAACATACGGCTGCGCCGACCTCATTTTAGTTCAGCTTCCGCTGAACACGGGTGCAATTAAAGAGGAAAATATTTTGCAGATGAGAATTAAAGCATTAACTTTGCGGTCCGAAACCCCCACCATAGTGGTGGAGTATTAAAAGAAACAATTATGAAACAAGGTATTCATCCTGACAATTATCGTCCTGTAGTATTCAAGGACATGTCAAACGGCGACTGCTTCCTGTCACGCTCAACTTGCGCAACAAAAGAGACCATTGAGTTTGAGGGACAGACCTATCCGCTTATCAAGCTTGAGATTTCAAACACATCACACCCGTTCTACACCGGCAAGTCAAAGCTGGTCGATACCGCAGGACGTGTGGATCGTTTCATGAGCCGCTACGCAAGAAGCCGCAAGCAGTAATCCGCAGCGATATATCAAAAGAATCAAGTAGGAAGAAAACGAAGCAGTTTTCTTCCTACTTTCGTTTTCCACCCTCCCCTTACGCTACTCAAGAATCTATCAAAAGAGAATATAAAACCGCAGTATTTATTGAAAGAATTCCGAGAGTCTGAGTAATAACCCATACAAAGTAAGCGCCTCCGTGTGGACGTAGGGCGCTGGATCAAGGCTTTCAAGGATTCTCATATGGTCACCTTGCCTATGGCCTTACGGCCTTGGGCAAGGTGGATTATTTATTTACATTCTGTGACGAGACGGACAGACTGGGCCCTACCCCTTCCGTCGAGGCTGTTAGGAACGACATTGCCGCTGTCGAAGCCCAAGTCACAAGCAAAGTTGCTGTGGCTCAGAGACGCGGACCAGTAATAGCCAAAGTTGCCTGCGTCGAGGACGTTCGAATTGCCAGTGTAGCCATAGCGATAGCCGGCAGCAGGAAGGAAGACAAGATTATCATCTTTCTCGGCCGTAATCCATTGTAAATCAGCATATGCACTTTCAATAGTCCCGTTGAAGTTATCAGGTGCTATGACAAGGCCCATAATGCCGTTTACTTTTACTCCTGTTCTGTATTTGCCGCTTCTTTCTTCACTATTACCAAGAAGGTAACCCCACTCCTCAGTAGTGAGCGTATGCCATGCACTGACATCGTTCACGGCAAAGTTTACGGAATTCGTGAAGAATACGTCCAGACCGGAAGTGCCAGTTACGTCATAGGTCTTATCAAGGGAACGCATGCAGTCCATGCTCCACATGAAGTGGGTGATCCGGTTACTGCCTTCCCAGTTTCCGCCACAATCATACTGATGCTGTTCCAGAAGCCAGTGATCATCAGAAACGGATGTGCATTTGCCGTTTTCATCGAAAGAGGCTCCGCTGCAATAGAGGTTGCCCTTAGAGAAACGAACCTTCTTCGGCTTGCCGTCACCTTTGTCTGCAGAGACAGTGAAAACTCCGCCCAGAGGAGCATCAGTGCCGTAGTTCACGTCAAAAACGGCTATAAGGAATGAGTCTGATTCGATAACGAAATTAACGGACGTCTGTTCTGAAATCAGGTTTCCATCCTTGTCCTTCCAACCGACGAATTTTCCTCCGTTCCCCAGTTTTCCAGATGAGGTAACTTCCAAGGTAAGACTATCGCCCGGCTGATACTCTGTCTTGTATTTTGAAATAATAGTGCCGGAATAGGATGGATACACGAAAGCCTTCAGTATGTATTTCTCGTAACAAATAGTCGCAGTGATATCCTTTGTGACATTCGATATAGTGAAGGTGAAATATTGTCCATTCACAACAGGCTCAACACTATTGCCGTCATCCAGCAGACATATCAGATTCCTGGCTGCTTCGTTTGAGGCTTTTATTATCACGGAGTTTCCAGATTTGTCAAGGCTGGCGTTGACAAAAACTTCGTTGGAAGGTGTACCTTTGTGAAGTTTCACAGTCACTGTATAGTTCCCCCCTACCGTTACCGTCTGGCTGCCGCCGTCGCCCCAGGCGCCGATGGAGCTGCCGTCGATGGAGACGCTGGTGTTCTTCACCGTGAGGGTGTTGTCGGTCTGGATGCCGGACTGTAGCTTCACGGCGAGTTCGTTCTTGAGGTCCACCTTGTAGGCCTTGCCGTCAACCGTGAACTTCAATGTCACGGCCTGAGGCGTGGCGGAGGAGGCCGCAGGGACGACCAGACAGTCCTCGGTGATGCCGTCGGTGGTGATGTTCGCATTGAGGTCGGAGACCGTGAACGCAGAATTGTCGGCCGAGATTGTTCCCGTGGTGGCATTAAGAGTTCCCGAGGCTGCTATGCCGTTGCCCTCTATGGTGAGGCTGGAGAGGGTCCCGGAGCCGACGAACGATGCGTCACGCTTGAAGGTGATTCTGAGCCTTGTGAGGGCGTGGCTGAGGGTGAGGCTCACGGTCTTCGCCTTGGCTGAAGTAATCTCCGCTATGCTGCCGTAGAGCCAGTCCGTACCGTTGATGGACGATGCCACGGGGATGGCCTTGACGTTCGTTGTAGACTCGCTGTACGGATAGTAACCGACGAGGGTGCCCTTGGTGTTGCCTATGCGCAGAGGCTGCGATGCGGTCCACTTGCCTGAATTGAAGTCATACTTTACGTTGGCCTCGTTATTGCCGTAGGCCTTGCCGTTCGCATCGAGCAGGAACAGGCCGATACCTTTTTCCGCCTCCGTTGTGGTGAACTCCGTGCCGGTGATGACCGCTTTGGTCATAGGGTCGGTGCTGACCGACGAGAGCTCGATGGCAGAGCTGTCGCTGCCGTCAATGGTGTTCTCAATCTCCTTGGCGCAGCCTGCGAAGAGAGCGGCTGCAAGGATAAGTGCTGAGTATATGTATTGCTTTTTCATAATCGTGTTGTGTATATCTGATGTCTTCCGGTTATTCTGTCACGTCAATGAGCAGTCGAACGGACTGGGCCATGTAGCGGTAAGTATTCGAATGACCAGCTGAATTTTCCGAAGCAATCAGCCTTTTATCAGTGAATGAGATGTGCTCAGCTCCTTCCGTGCCACTGTAGTTTGAACTCCAGTAACTGCCTGTCGTGTTGACAGATTTCACTTCGGCAGCGCCATCGGATCCCGGACGGCTGCCCGCTGCAGGCAGGAATACGATACCGGCCTGCTCAAGGGTATGGAACTGGTCGAGGGTGAAGGTGGTTCCGGAATAATATGACGTCCATGAATTTATGTTATCAGGTGTGACTGTCACTGACTCCGGCCAGGTGAAGACATCGGGGATGAGGAACAGGCCGTTGACGGTACTGCTGCCTGTGTTGATCTGGCCGTTGAACCACCTTGCATTCTCCGTTCCACATACCGTGCTTGCATTACGATTGTAGAGCAGACTCAGATAGCCATTGTAGGACAATACTTGCCAGGCTGTGCTTCCGTATACGTCAAGCCCGTCTGATGCGAAGAACACTTCAGCTCTGTCATTGTTGTATTGAAGGGCGAGAGCATCGGAAGCCGTAGCGTTCCACATGAAGTGGGAGATATGGTTGCTGACTCTGCTTCCATCGGAAGACGGTGACGACTCGTACTGCCTGTCCTCGAATTTGAAATCGCTCCCGTCATACCAGAGGTTGCCACAGGAGAAGCGGGCCTTCTTCGCATTGCCGCTTCCGTCGGTGCCAACGGTGAAGACACCGCTGAGGACGCGGGTGGAGAAGACAGCCTTGATGCTTACGTCGGCTGCAGGAGTGTATGTCAGAGGGTTGTCTTTGCTTAGATAGTTGCCCTCCGCGTCCTGCCAGCCGATGAACTCTTCCGCCTCGTCAGGAACGGCAGTGAGCGTTACGCTGCTGCTGGGATTGCACCGAGCGCTTGTCGTGCCCTGGGTGCCTATGTATGCCGTGCCGTTACCCTCGGTGGTGAGGGTGACATCGTACCAGTTCACATCCTTGCTGAGGGTTATGGTGATATTGTCGGTCACCTTGGACACGGTTATCGTACCGGCAGCGATGTTGGGGGTGATGGTGCAGGCTCCGGTCTTGTCGCAGGTGTAGTCCACCTTGTACTTGCCGTCAGCGAGGACTGACTTGTCATAGCTGATTATGGCCGTCCGGGATGCCGACTCAATGGACTCGTCGTCGGTAGTGATGTCCGTGTTTGAGGTTATGGATGCGGGTACATCGCCTGCGTTCAATGTCACAGTATAGCCGCCGACGGTGGCAGTGGCGACTCCGCTGTTCCAGCCGGAGACCCCGACGGATGCGACTTCCATCGTAGTGCCCTTGACATTGAGACTGACGGTGGACTTAGTGCCGCCCTTGACGATGACGCCCTTGTCGCCGCTGAGGGTGGCGCTGAGGGTCTTGCCACCGTTATTCTTGTCTCCGATAGTGATGGAGACCTTGAGATCCTGGCGTTCGTCGGCGTCAGTGCCGCTCTTGGTCGGGACGAGAAGACATTTCGCCACTATCTTGCTATCGGTCTGGGAGAGTTCGACATCGTTTGAGAACTCGTTGCCGGCAGCGCAGGCGCTTCCGGGCGTGATGGTTCCGGTTGTGGCGTCGAGCGTGCCGTCAGCGGAGAAGGATTCTCCGGTCAGGGTGATGTCGGTTATCTTTTCCGAGGCATCGTAGCCCGTGATGTTGAAGGTCACTTCCACGAGCGCGAGGGCATGGTTCATTGAGAGGCTGACATCCGGCTTGGATGAGCTCACTTCTTCCACCGGCGTGGCCCACATCCAGTCGTCGCCGTCAACGGACGAGCTGACGGGGATGCTGCTGAGACTTGTCACCTCCGATGAGTACGGGTAGTAGCCGTAGAGGGTGCTCTCTGCAGAAGGAAGCTCGATCTCCGGGTCTGTCCAGGAGTCGGAACCGGCAGGTTTGGAGTACGCCTTGTTGCTTACCTCGCCGATGAAGAGGCCGATGGTTGCCGCCTCCGCAGTCGGGAATGATGTCCCCCCAATGGCTGCCTTGGTGAGCTCGGACGTTGTCACCGAACCTATCTTCAGGTAGACCTTGTTGTCTTCTGTTATCCGGGTGATATCCTCCGGTTCCTTCTCCGAACAGGAGGCCACGGCGAGCATTGCCGCCATGGCGAGGATGAGTGTTCTGAATGCTTTTCCCATGGCTAATCCTCC
>JAZLLE010000020.1:0-2203 GCA_045597985.1 Bacteroidaceae bacterium
TCTTTCTCGTGGTTGGAAAACTTCAGAAGGATTGCCATGGACTACGAATTTTACTCAGAAACCGGAGTGGCGATGGTTCAACTCGCTTTCTGCCGGCTCATGTATAATAAAATTTACGATTGAAATTTAAACAGCTTCTTAGTAATCTTCAAAAATTACTTGGTAATCTCTCCGAATCTTTTTCGCCCGAAAGAATCAATCTCATCAGTATGATGTTGAGCACTCTTTAATGCTATATGCGGGAATAATTATGTAAATTTGCAGTCTGAAACGGAATTATAGAACCAAAACAATATAAAAATGGCTTTCAAAAGAATGACTGCGGCCGAGGCGGCTGCATATGTGAAGGACGGTTACAATATCGGCCTTAGTGGTTTTACGCCAGCGGGTACTCCGAAGGCAGTTACTGCCGAGATTGGCAAGATGGCTCACGAACTGCACGAGCAGGGCAAGCCTTTCCAGATTGGAATCTTTACAGGTGCATCCACCGGTGATAGCTGCGACGGTATCCTGTCGCGCGAGCACGCCATCCGCTATCGTGCTCCTTATACTACCAACAAGGACTTCCGTACCGCTGTGAACAATGGCGAGATAGCATACAACGATATTCATCTGAGCCAGATGGCCCAGGAGCTCCGTTACGGATTTATGGGCAAGGTGAACATCGGTATCATTGAGGCTTTCGATATTACCGACGATGGCAAGATATGGGTGACCGCAGGTGTGGGTATCGCTCCTACAGTAGCCCGTCTGGCCGATAAGCTCATCATTGAGCTCAATGCCGCACACGCTAAGTGCGCCAAGGGTCTGCACGATATATTCGAGCTTCAGGATCCTCCATATCGTCAGGAAATTCCGGTTTACAAGCCAAGCGACCGTGCCGGCAAGGACTACATTCAGGTAGATCCTTCCAAGATTTTAGGTATTGTTGAGGTAAATATCCCTGACGAGGCCCGTGGATTCACAGCTCCCGATGAGATTACACAGCAGATTGGCCACAATGTGGCTCAGTTCCTTATCAGCGACCTGAAGCGCGGAATCATTCCGTCAACATTCCTGCCTCTGCAGAGTGGTGTGGGCAATGTGGCGAATGCCGTTCTTGGCGCTCTTGGCGAGGATCCGAGTGTTCCTGCATTTGAGATGTACACCGAGGTTATTCAGGACTCAGTAATCAACCTGATGCGCGAGGGTCACTGTAAGTTCGGCTCAAGCTCATCACTGAGTGTAAGCAACGAGACACTGCAGAGTGTATATGACGATATGGACTTCTTCAAGGATAAGCTGGTTCTGCGTCCTACAGAGGTTTCCAACAGCCCTGAGGTTGCACGCCGTCTGGGCCTTATCGCAATGAATACCGCTCTTGAGGCCGATATCTACGGTAATGTGAACTCAACGCACGTAAGTGGTGTAAAGATGATGAACGGCATAGGTGGCTCAGGCGATTTCACCCGCAACGCATTCATCTCAATATTCAGCTGTCCGTCTGTTGCGAAGGGCGGCAAGATCAGCGCCATCGTTCCTATGTGCTCACACGTTGACCACAACGAGCATAGCGTGAAGGTTCTCATCACCGAGCAGGGTATTGCCGACCTCCGTGGCAAGTCACCGGCCGAGCGTGCCAAGTGCATCATTGAGAACTGCGTGCATCCTGACTACAAGCAGCTGATGTGGGATTACCTTAAGATATCGCAGAAGGGCCAGACCTCACATTGTCTTGAGAAGGCGTTTGCTCTTCACAAGGCTCTGGCTGAGAAGGGTGATATGCATTTGGCTGAATTCTGATTCAGCCAAACGCATAGCGACCTCTTTTTAGTTTGCTCTCGCAAACGCGGTCGCTCCGCTCCCTTGACGGCCTTTAGCCGTGGCGGTGCTTCGCACTTTTGCTGAATTCTGATTCAGCCAAACGCATAGCGATTCCTATATTAAAATTGCTCACTCCTTTTCCCGGGGAGTCAGCAATTTGTTGTTCGTCCAGCACGAACGTACTCTAATGGGTGAAAGTCCCTAAACCGCCCTGATAGTGGGAAGGTTACAGCCAAAGGCAAGGGTGTCCGCTGCGAGGCGGAATCTGAAGGAAGCCGGCGGCAAACATCTGGTCTGACGGACAGAAACCCGATACAAGGCCTACGGATGAGGATAAGACTGCAACAGAAGTCGAAGTCCGATAACTATCCGAATCATCCGAGGTAAATCGGGCAGACAT
>JAZLLE010000021.1:0-47092 GCA_045597985.1 Bacteroidaceae bacterium
GAAAATATGTGGACGGTTCCGCGGAACGCTATGATTTGATAGTAGGCAGACGCGCTCTTGTAATAGGTCAAAAAATACACCTTGCCAGATCAGCCAACATCCAAGCAAAAATATCACAGAGAACCAACAATGTCCAAAGCAGAGATTATGCTGATAATGATACTGTCTCACGCTTCGGGTTACAGATGCAGTTTCGTTGACAGCACCCCGCTCAGGGTGTGCAAGAACCAGAGGATACATATCCACAAGGTGCTTCTTAGAAAGCGCGCAATAATCGAGACCATCAACGATGAGCTGAAGAACATAGCTCAGGTGGAACACTCCAGACACCGTTCTTTCGAGAATTTTGTCGTAAACATGCTCGGAGCTATTGCCTCATACTGCTTCTTTCCGAAGAAGCCATGCATCAACATCGTCAAAGCAGCTGATAATCAACCGACTTTATTCTGAAACAAATTCATCGAACTCACGTATTGATGTGCCTGTAAACGATAATTCCCGGATTTCTTTGTCGTGAGAGAAATCCGGGGATTCTTGTTGCAGATATGTGGGCGTCATTTAAAAATACACTGAGCAAAACGGTAGAGTGAGCGTCTCCAGGTGAGCCATTCGTGGTCGGTCCCCTCAGACTGGTAGAAAACGTGTCTTACGCCCTTGCTTACCAGTATGTCGTGGAAATTCTTCACGGTAGCATACATCTGTGGCGATTCCTTGGTGCCGGTGCTGATGAACATAAACTTGAAATCCTTGTTCAGCGATTCATCATAAAGGTCTGCTGTAGTGCCCGGACCCTTGCCGGAGCCGCTGAATCCACCGAGCCAGGCGAACTTGTCGCGGTTGTTCATCGCTATGGTCCAGCTTTGGAATCCGCCGAGTGACAGGCCGCATATAGCACGGCTGTCGCGGTCTGTAAGCGTGCGGTACTTGCTGTCAATAAAAGGTATCAGCTCCTCCATTACAACTTTCTCGTATGCGGTGAAATCGAACATGTTTCTGCTGTCAATACCTGGAATGGCAGCCACACCGTGGTCCATTACTATGATCATAGGAACGGCGGCCCCTTCTTCTATCAGATTGTCCATAATGTTGGCAACCTTTCCTTGTGAGGGCCACCCGGTCTCATCCTCACCGGCTCCGTGCAACAGATAGAGAACCGGGTACCTGCTCGTGCTGTCATCGTATCCGGCAGGAACATATACGTTGCACACTCTTTCCTGACCTGTCAGCTTTGATGTGTATTTCTGGTTGATTACCTGGCCGTGAGGAATGTCCTTCTGTTTGTAGAAACCCATGCAGAGCTCCGGCACCTCAATGCCGCTCTGCCAGATGCCGCTGCCAAAGAACTGCCGGGTGTTGGGGTCGGGAGTCTTTTTGCCGTCTATGACCAGAGCGTAGAAGTGAAATCCCGGGGTCTGTGGAGTGGTGGTATATTCCCATAATCCGTCGGCGTTCTTT
The DNA here is from genome assembly GCA_045597985.1 of Bacteroidaceae bacterium. Taxonomy (GTDB): domain Bacteria; phylum Bacteroidota; class Bacteroidia; order Bacteroidales; family Bacteroidaceae; genus Colenecus. Next base: position 1,456 of record JAZLLE010000021.1, read on the forward strand.
GTCATAGCGTGACGTCCGCCAAGGTCAACGGCTACGCTCTGGGCCTGCGGTGCATCTATTTTGAATGTTACTGTCCTGTCCTGATTAATCTGCGGGTACTGCTTGCCTGGCAGATTGTATTCAGATGGTTCCTGCGCAAATGCAATCGCGCCACTTATGCAGGCGATGAGGGTCATCAGCGCCTTGGTTCCGTTTCTTTTCATTGTGATAAAATTTGATTAATGCAAAACTAATGTAATTCTCTTGTATTTCAAAGTGCGTCACCTTTATTATATGGCTTCCTGAGAAAAATTGTAGATTCAATCAATAATAAAAAAAGTTTTAAAGTTTTTTGGCTGATTAGCAATTAAATACTAATTTTGCACGCCGATTATTATCAATCTTTGAGTTAAAAGATTAATAGTGTGCGTGTTAAACCTCCGAGTGAGGAATCTGCGGTATAGCGTAACCGCTGATAACGAGCGTTTGAGGGAGTTTCCGTTCCGTTGTGAAACGGGATGTTTCGCAAGAAAGAGAATTTATTAATGATTTAAAGAATGGATACTTTAAGTTACAAGACCATTTCGGCCAACAAGGCCACCGTTCAGAAAGAATGGGTAGTAGTTGACGCTACTGACCAGATTCTGGGACGTTTTGCAGTTAAGGTGGCAAAACTGCTTCGCGGCAAGTATAAGCCAAGTTTCACTCCGCACGTAGATTGCGGTGACAACGTCATCATCATCAATGCCGACAAGGTTGTTCTTACCGGCAAGAAGTGGACAGACAGAATATATCTCCGTTACACCGGCTATCCAGGCGGTCAGCGCGAGATGACACCGGCTCAGCTTATGAAGAAGCCGAACGGCGCAGAGAGATTAATGAAGAAGGTTGTCAGGGGTATGCTGCCAAAGACAAAGCTGGGTGACCAGCTTATCAACAATCTGTTCGTGTATGCAGGTGCAGAGCATCCGCATCAGGCTCAGACTCCGAAAGCCATCGATATCAATTCACTTATTTAACTGAAAGAGAATGGAAGTAATCAATGCATTAGGCCGTCGTAAACGCGCCATAGCACGTGTCTTCGTTACTGAAGGAACAGGTAAGATTACCATCAACAAGAGAGACCTGGCTGTATATTTCCCGTCTCCTCTGCTTCAGTATGTTGTTCTCCAGCCTCTGAAGAAACTGGATGTTGCCGAGAAGTATGATATCAAGGTAAATCTTGACGGTGGTGGTTATAACGGACAGGCAAACGCACTGCGTCTGGCTATTGCCCGCGCACTTGTGAAGATTAATCCTGAGGATAAGAAGGCTCTTCGTAGCGAGGGCTTCCTGACTCGCGATGCCCGCTCTGTTGAGCGTAAGAAGCCGGGTCTGCCAAAGGCACGTCGCAGATTCCAGTTCAGCAAGCGTTAATACGCTTCTGTATATATGGTTTAGTATCCAAACTGCCTGGATCCGTATTTTCGGCTACCAGGCAGCTGGTTGTAAAATTAAAAGGAAAGTAAACTAAAAATTAAGATTATGTCAAGAACAAATTTTGAACAGCTCCTGCAGGCAGGTTGTCATTTTGGTCACCTGCGCCGCAAGTGGAATCCTGCAATGGCTCCTTATATCTTTATGGAGCGCAACGGCATCCACATTATTGATTTGCACCAAACAGTAGCCGCTATCGACGAGGCTGCCGAGGTTCTCAAGAAGATGGCACGCGACGGTAAGAAGATCCTTTTCGTAGGCACCAAGAAGCAGATCAAGGATGTTGTAGAGGATAAGGTTAAGGCTGTAGGTATGCCTTACGTTATCGAGCGCTGGCCGGGTGGTATGCTTACCAACTTCCCGACAATCCGCAAGGCCGTAAAGAAGATGGCTACCATCGATAAGCTTACTAACGACGGTACTTACTCAAACCTGTCAAAGCGTGAGGCTCTTCAGATTGCGCGTCAGCGTGCAAAGCTTGAGAAGAACCTTGGCTCAATCGCCGACCTGTCACGTCTCCCGGCAGCTCTTTTCGTAATCGATGTACTCAAGGAGAACATCGCCGTACGTGAGGCTATCCGTCTGGGTATTCCAGTATTCGGTATTGTAGATACAAATTCAGACCCATCTGACATTGACTATGTAATCCCTGCAAATGATGATGCAACCAAGTCTGTAGAGGCTATTCTGGATGCCTGCTGCGCCGCTATCGCAGAGGGTCTTGAGGAGCGCAAGGCTGAGAAGGTTGACGAGGCTGCCGCAGAGGAGCAGGAGGATAAGCCAGAGCGTCCACGCCGCGAGCGCATCCGCAAGATGCAGAAGCCGGCCGAGGATATTGAGGAGGCAAAGGCAGAGGAGCCTGCACAGGAGGCTTAATATTCACTAACCGATAAAACTATTTGAAATGGCTATTACAGTTACTGATATTAACAAACTGCGCACCAAGACCGGTGCCGGTATGGTTGATTGCAAGAAGGCTCTCACTGAGGCTGAGGGCGATTTCGAGAAGGCGGTTGAGATTATCCGTAAGAAGGGTCTGGCAGTCGCAGCAAAGCGTTCTGACCGTGAGGCCTCAGAGGGTTGCGTGCTCGTAAAGGTTGACGGCAACTTCGGTGCCATCATCGCTCTCAAGTGTGAGACTGACTTCGTTGCCAACAACGCTGATTTCGTAAAGCTGACACGCGACATCCTGGATGCTGCCGTAGCAGCACGCTGCAAGTCTCTCGATGAGGTTAAGGCTCTGCCGTTTGGCGACACCACCGTTGAGAAGGCTGTTGTTGAGCGCACCGGTATCGTAGGTGAGAAGATGGAGCTCGACGGCTACAACTGGATTGAGGCTCCTGAGATTGCATCTTACAACCATCAGGGTAAGAACTTCCTTTGCGTGCTCGTAGCATTCAACAAGGAGGTTGCTGACAAGGATTATGTTCACGAGATTGCACTTCAGGTTGCAGCCCAGAACCCAATTGCTGTATGTCCTGCAGAGGTTCCTGCTGACGTCATCGCGCGTGAGAAGGAGATTGCCGCAGACAAGGCACGTCAGGAGGGCAAGCCTGAGAATATGATTGAGCGCATCGCCGAGGGTCGTATGAAGAAGTTCTACGACGAGAGCTGCCTGCTCAACCAGAAGTACATCTGCGATGAGAAGCAGACCGTTACCGATTATCTGAAGGCATTTGATAAGGAGCTGACAGTAACCGCATTCCGTCGCTTCACTCTCAAGTCAGAGTAATTCAAGGAGAATATATCTCAAAAAGAGCTGGCCAATTGGTCAGCTCTTTTTATTTGGTGTCTTTATAGCCAGTGGCTTTCAGACGTGTCACTATTTTTTCCTTCAGCTCACCCTGGATAAGTATCTCGCCGTCTTTTACCGCACCACCGGTCCCGCAAAATGTTTTCAGAGCGCGTGCCAGCTCTTTCAGACTCTCCTCAGGTCCTGTGAAACCTCGCACTATTGTTACGGTCTTGCCCCCGTGTCCGTGCTTCTCTACCGAGACTCTCAGTTTCTGCCTGTCAGGTGAAAGCAGCTCCTCCTCCGGCTCATCATCAGTTTGAAAGTTGTATTCAGGGTTGGTTGAATAGACCATCCCAAGCCGTTCTTTCCAGTCGTTGTCTTTCTTGCCCATTACTTGTACATACTGTTGAGTTACTGTTTTATAGAGGATATGAACTCTGACAGGTTGAATGAGTAGAATGTCTCGAGTACCGGATTCAGGCCGTAGAGTATGTTGTGTTCCTCGTCAAATGCTATGTCACCGATAACCTCACCAAGCTTTACGCCTCCCAGGTAGTTGCCGTTCCAGTTGAATGCAAGAAGCTCGGGTATAGGTGTCTCCTCGTCAGTATCATTTGCCTTGGCAGTGTTCAGGGTGTAATCGCCGGCGGTATATAGCACCAGAATGAAGTTGGATGTTACGGCTGCCATTCCGAATGTGTTCCTATAATCTTGCCCGTTATGGTCAAACTCATTGATAATGGCACTTCCCTGCTGGTGAATGGCAAAGTTCTCACCTGTGTCTGTGTCTATGAAAAAGATGTAATCCAGACACGCCAGCGGGTAGCATACCAGGTTCTTTTCCGGATGACGATGCATCACCCCTGCAATGTTGTTTAATCCAAGAATATCATCAAATGCACCGTCATATACCGGGATTACGGTGGTGTCATTCGCCTGATTGACCATACAGAACATCATTGCTATGCCATCAAAGGTTTGACCCCATTCATCTTTCAAAATAAATCTGTTGCTGATGTCGTTGCCGAGGGTTATATTGTTGAATCCTAATATGCTTGGATTCTCACTCTGGCCCTCGGTGATGGTCTTGCCCTGACGCAATGACTCACTGATATTTATCTCTTTCATAGCGGCAGAGTATTCGTCGCAAAGAGGCAGTATGATGTCGCCATTCCTATGGTAGAATTGCTTCGTATAGTTGACTGCCTGTCTGGTGAACTCATTGTGCGCCCGCCCTTGTGTGCAGAGTGTTGCCAGTGGCTCCAAGTCACTTAGACTAAGCACCTCAAGCATTCCGTTGGGATTGCTTGTGGTTACAAGCAGCAGGGAGTCACAGATGTTTATGCTTGTGGCGCCAAGAATCTCAAGGTTCATCTGCTTTCCTGGAATGACATCGCCTGTCTTGTTCAGATAGTCAACCTCTCTGGTCTCCATCAGCAGACCCGATTGTTTTGATCCGCACGATATCGTTGACAGCGCCATCAATAAAAAAAGAGAACAAATTGATGCTGAATGTACCTTGCCGCTCATACCTTTAATACACTATCAGTACACAAAGCTATGAATAATGTTTGTAATGACAAGCATTCCGCAGAGCGAAATAATACCGGATAGCCACAATGAGTTTTGCCTGTGCCTGCCGGATTCTTCATTCCAAGTCTTGGAATGTACGTTCCAAAGCTTGAAATATACGTTCCAAATCTTGGAACATAGATTGTGCGGTCACGTTCAGACACTCCAGTAGCAAAATACGGCTGTCTCTATCATTTTGTAAGCTCTTGGAAGATAATCATATGGAAAATGTTTATATTCGCAGGCAGTAAAGTACTGGAATATATGAGCGTGATAGGAAATATTATGTGGTTTCTGCTCGGAGGGCTCATCACATCGCTGATGTACCTTCTGGGAGGGTTGGTAATGTGCCTTACCATCATTGGCATCCCGTTTGGGCTGAAGATTATGCGGCTCGGACTGCTTGCTCTGTTCCCTTTTGGCAAGGAGGTAACGCTGTCGCCTGCCAGCGGCTGCCTTGTAACGCTGTTCAATGTGCTATGGGTGCTATACGGATGGTGGGAGATTGCATTGGCGCACGTAGTGTTCGGGGTGTTGCTCTGCATCACCATTGTAGGCATTCCGTTTGGCAAGCAGCATTTCAAGCTGGCCCGCTATTCTTTGTTCCCGTTCGGGTGCGAGATTAGGTAAGCGTTATTCGCTATCACGTTCCACTTTGCAGAAGAGTTGCCAGGAGAAGGCATCTTCGCAGGCGTTGGCCGAGCCTTTTATTCCTACAACCTCATTGGCATAGTGGCCAAGCGGCTCGATACCTGTGAACCGTCTCTCTGTCTGTGCCAGAGTATTGTCTGCAAGACACAGAGACATTAAAAGGATCAGTGTAAAGCCTGTTGACTGTGAATGTCTCATAACCTTGGAATTATTAGCTGGTTTGCGCAAATGTACTGTGAAGATTTGTGATGATTGTTACTTCGGACGTTACAAAACCGTTACTGATGACAAGTTTAAGTTGTAGGTAATGTCTTGCTTCGCTCTTCCATATTTGTTTTTTGATGAAATACCATCTTTTTTGTACTTTCGCACAGATTATTATTCTAAGTGAGATATGAAGATAGTCTGTGTGGGCTGGAATTATGCGGAGCACAATAAAGAGCTTCCGTGTGCGTTAAATGAAGGGGACTCACCTGTGGTCTTCTTCAAGCCGGATTCGGCTTATCAGAGGAATCGCAGACCGTTTTTCCTGCCTGATTTCTCTCAGAGGGTGGAGTATGAGACGGAACTTGTGTTCAGAATAAGCCGTCTGGGAAAAAGTATTGGAGCCAGATTCGCCGACAGGTATATTGATGCTGTGACGGTGGGCATTGACTTCACGGCACGCGATATGCAGGCGGATTGCCGGGCAAAAGGTCTCCCGTGGGGACTGAGCAAAGGCTTTGACGCATCGGCTGTGGTTGGTGATATGATACCGCTTCCTGAAACGGGAAAGGATCCGGACGAGCTTAGGTTCAGGCTTGACATTGATGGTGTTACGGTGCAGGAGGGATTCTCGGGCGATATGATTTTCCCAGTGCGTAGAATCATTGAGTATGTGAGTGGCTTCTGTACGTTGAAAACCGGTGACCTGTTGTTTACGGGAACTCCAAAGGGTGTAGGTCCTGTCAGGGTGGGGCAGCATCTGGAGGGTTATCTGGAGGATAGGAAAGTGCTGGATTTTCATATCAGATAGAATTTGTATTGAAAAGACGTATAGCATACATATTGTCTCTTTTACTCTCCCTAAGTCTGGGGATGAGTGCTCAGGTCTTTACGGAGATTGACTGGAGTGTCATGGGATGTGATACTCTTGTACCCTATTATGGCTGCCAGCAGAGTCTTGACGATGATTACTCACACTACAGATATAGCGCTGATATAGAATATCCGGAATTCGTGTCTGTTACAGATGAGGAGGCATCGCGCTGGCGGCTGAGGCATCTGGCAGGAAAACTGAATGAATGGCCTGAGGTATCGGCATCGGTCGGGTCAAGTCGTGGCGAGGGGCTTCTTGACATAGGTTTTATTCCCATTGTTGAGCGTGGAGGCATTTTCTATAAAATCAAGTCTTTCAAACTGGTTGTCAGAAAGAGCCTTCTTGTCAGTGCCTCTGGCGGCGGGCCTGGGTCAGAACGATATACACGCACGTCGGTCCTGAGCCAGGGCAGTTGGTATAAGATACGCGTCTCCAAGTCTGGCGTTTACAGGCTATCGGCAAGGCTGTTGTCTTCTATGGGCTTTAATGATGTATCAAAGGTGCGCCTTTACGGCTACGGAGGCACGCTGCTGCCGGAGACCGGACTTGAGACGCTGCCTGACGACTTGCAGGAGATTCCGCTTTGGCGTGAGTCGGGCAATCTGCTGTTCTACGCAAACGGGCCTTTGTCCTGGAGCCTGGAGCCTGATGGTAGCTACAGCCACAAGTGGAACACCTACTCTGAATACGGCTGTTATTTTGTAACGGCTTCCGACTCCATAACGCCTATGGCGGTGCCGGTGGTGGGTGTGGATGATGGAAGAGGCTATACTGTGACCAAGTCTCCCGGCTACGAGCTGTACGAGCGCGATGCCTTCAGCTGGTATCATTCAGGCCGACGTTTCTATGACGACTTTGACTTCGCGAATAATCCGTCATCTACATACAGTTTCAGCCTTGATGGCATAGCAGACGATGACGTATCGCTCACTGTGGCTTTCTCTACCGATGGAACGGCTGTGTCCGAGCTTGGTGTGAGTGTAAACCAGAAGAGTGTGGGTAAGCTTACAATTCCCGTCAAGGCCTCAGAGACAAGAGCCGCTCTGGCATCACAGACTTTCAATGTGTCAGGCAGCCTGTTCAATGGCAATGACAAGATTCAGCTGTATCATACCAAGCCGGATGGGGTATCGGGAAGGCTTGATTATATCAGGCTCAATTTCACAAGGGAACTTGCGTTACGTGGTCAGTTCACCTGCTTCCGTTCCTCAGATAAGGCGGGTACGTATTCCTATTTAATAAAGAATGCGGCGAACGGTATAGTGTGGCGGTTGAGAGCAGGTGGCTCAATAGAGAATGTTCCGGTCAATTCCCGTGAGGGAGCTCTGGCTACAGAGAGTATCGCAACTGTTCCTGGTGAGGAATTTGTGGTGCTGGATCCTTCGGCGTCATTCCCGGAGCCTGAACTGGCAGGTCCTGTGGAGAATCAGAACCTGCACGGACAGGAATCTGTTGATATGGTGATAATCGTTCCTGCCGGCGGTAAGCTGACCGCACTGGCCAATTCCCTGCGTGACGAGCATATTAGCCGCGACGGGCTTTCCGCCATAGTGGTTCCGGCAGATAAGATATACAACGAGTTCTCGTCAGGTACTCCCGACGCCACCGCATACCGGCGTTTTCTGAAAATGTTGTACGACAGGGCAGAGAAGGGCCGTGAGCCACGCTATCTTCTGTTGTTCGGAGGCGGAGCGTGGGACAACCGTATGGTTACACCAGACTGGCGCGGAGCTGATCCTGCCGATTTCCTTCTCTGTTATGAGTCGGATAACAGTATCAGCGAGATATACTCATACGTCGCAGATGATTATTATGGCCTTCTTGCCGACGGTAAGGGAAGGAATATTTTCTCCGATAAGGTTGATATCGGCATTGGCCGTTTCCCCGTCACTTCCGTGAATGATGCCAGGGTGATGGTTGACAAGACCATCTCTTATATGCGCGGTGTGAATGCCGGTGACTGGCAGAACAAAGTGCTCATCCTTGGTGACGATGGTGACAACAATATCCACATGGAGCAGGCCGACTCACTTGCCCGCAGGATGTCGGGACTGTATCCCGCTCTGAATATAAAGAAGATTTATTGGGATGCCTATAATATGGAGGTATCCGCGTCGGGCAACAGCTATCCATCGGTACGTGCTGAGATACTAAAACAACTGGAGGATGGCGCCCTTCTGGTGAATTACACAGGTCACGGAAGCGCTGATGTGGTTTCTCACGAGCTGGTTCTTGACAAGGGTGATTTCTCTAAGCTATCATCGCCACGGCTGCCTCTGTGGGTTACGGCATCGTGCGATATAACTCCGTTTGACGCATCGTTTGAGTCTATAGGAATGAATGCCCTGCTTAATCCGGCAGGTGGTGCTCTGGCTATGTTCACAACAGCACGCACTGTATATTCCAGCGAGAACCAGAAGGTGAATATTCTTTTTGATGAGTTCGTCCTGGACCGTCAGAACAGGCTGGGAGATGCGGTGAGATTGGCAAAGGTCCGTCTGGTAACCCCACCTACACCTCCGTCTCACTGGCCTACGGATTACAGTGTTAATAAGATACATTATGTGCTTCTTGGGGATCCTGCCTTGCGGCTGGCTGTGCCGCAATATGATATAGTGGTGGATTCCGTCAGCACAGGAGCAATGCAAGACGGCTTGCCTATCGCTCAGGCCGGAGGAATAGTAACTGTATCCGGCCACCTGTCGGATGAGAGCGATGCCGTGATATCAGGGTTCAATGGTACTGTGCATACCGCTTTCTTTGACAGCAAGAGGCATATCGTGGCCCGTAACAACGCTGGCAGCGCCGATGAGAATTTTGAATACGATGATTATGACAGAATGCTCTATGCCGGTTCTGATTCTGTAAGAAATGGCCGTTTCACATTGCGATTCCCTGTGCCAAAGGAGATAAACTACTCTGATGCCGCCGGCCGCATAGTCCTGTATGCCGGTTCTGACAACACACTCTCTGCTCACGGCTGGACTGACAGATTCCTGGTTGGAGGAACCAGTACGGAGATGTCATCAGATACTACAGGCCCGTCAATATCATTATATCTGAATACTCCTGACTTTGAGTATGGCTCCAAGGTCAACTCTACACCCTGTCTTGTGGCGGAGCTGAGCGACGATGACGGCATCAACTCGTTCGGCAACGGAGTAGGGCACGATTTGCTGCTGGTGGTGGATAATGACCCGCGATATACTTACGTGCTGAATAACTACTATTCATCGCTGGATGGCGATTATAGAAAGGGAAGAGTGGTATATCCCATTCCCGAATTGCCTGATGGCCGTCATAACCTGATGTTCAGAGCCTGGGATGTTTTAGGTAACTCTTCCGCAGGCTATCTTGGCTTTGAGGTTGATGAGGATGCCGAAGTCACCGCAAAGGCGGAGGCTATGCCTAATCCGGCCAAGGACAGGACATCGTTCGTCGTGAGCCACAACCGGCCGGGCAGCGTTGCCTCAATTGATATCCAGGTAATGGATACAAGAGGGCGTATTCTATGGAATCATAAGACAGAGGGAGCCTCTTTGTCCAATGTGTCAATTATTGACTGGAATCTGCGAAGTGACAGCGGACAGAGTCTGCAGAAAGGATTGTACATATTCAGAATTGTAATCAATGACACTGACGGCTCATCAGTTCCAGTGTCGGGAAAGTTGCTTGTGCTGTGAAATAGTGTGAAAAAAGAGTAGTGATACAATAAAATCAGGCTGATGTCAGTTTATTATTTACTGTATCCTTCATACGGATTCATTTGAAATGAATATGAGGAAATTCCATATAACGATATTACTCTTACTGATAGCCGTTGTTCAGGTGTCGGCCCAGAAAGACATTTTCAACCCTGTCTATACGGGTGTGACATCGCTGTCCATCGCCCCCGACTCAAGAGCCGGTGCCTTGGGTGATGTGGGTTGTGCCACTGACCCATATTTCGATACAAACAACCAGTATTGGAATCCGGCCAAGTTTCCGTTTACAAAGAGTCCTGCGGGAGTATCGCTTTGCTACACTCCCTGGCTTAGAAAACTTGTGAGCGACATTGACCTTGCGTATCTTACCGGTTACGGCAAGATTGATGACTACTCAGCCGTAAGCGGCTCGCTGACATACTTCTCCCTCGGTGAGGTAATTGCCAATACCTATACCATCCGTCCGTACGAGATGGCTTTGGACTTCGCCTATTCAAGAATGCTCTCAGAGACATTCTCTACAGCTGTGGCCCTTCGTTTCATTCTCTCGGATTTGCAGTATAATTATGCCGATGACATAACCCCGGGCAAGGCTTTTGCCGCTGATATCGCTATGTATTACAATAATTATGTAGGAATCGGCCGGCGTGACTGTATGTTGGGACTGGGACTCAACATCTCCAATATAGGTAGCAAGATATCGTACGACGGAGGACAGACAAACCAGTTCATACCAACAAACCTGAGGCTTGGCGCATCGTTGCTGATACCTATTGACGGATACAACTCATTCTCCATCAATGCGGATATCAACAAGATGCTTGTTCCCACAAAGCCTACCTACTCACAGTTTATGCTGGAGGAGCATCCGGGTGAGACTGATGACAAGTTCAGCTATGCGTCGGAGTATGCCACTTGGGTGGAGTCAACGGGCTACAACGATGTCTCATCAATTGCCGGTATCTTTAAGTCATTCGCAGATGCACCGGGCGGATTTGAGGAGGAACTCAGGGAGATTTACTGGGGCGTAGGTGTTGAGTATATCTATAATGATCAGTTCACGGTGCGTGCAGGCTATCATTACGAGGATCAGTATAAAGGTAATCGTAAATACTTTACGGTGGGTGCCGGATTCAGAATGAGCGTATTCTCGCTTGATGCGGCATATCTGGTGTCAACATCGCAGAGCAATCCGTTGGATCAGACTCTCAGATTCTCACTGTCGTTCGATCTGGACGGTATAAAGACAATGTTTGGAAGATGATAAGGGTAGGTTTAGGATACGACGTCCATCAGTTTGCCGAGGGCCGCGAGTTGTGGCTTGGCGGAATAAGAATACCATATCAGAAAGGTCTGCTGGGACACTCCGACGCAGATGTGCTGATTCATGCCATATGCGATGCTATGCTGGGCGCAGCCAACCTGCGTGACATAGGCTTTCATTTCCCGGACAAGGATCCCGCATATTCCGGCATTGACAGCAAGATCCTGCTGCGGGAGTGTGTAAGGCTGCTCGATGAGAAGGGATACCGGATTGGCAATATTGACGCAACAGTATGTGCCGAGGAGCCAAAACTGAATCCTCACATTCTGCAGATGCAGAGAGTGTTGTCTGAGTGTATGGGAATAGATGCAGACTTTGTATCCATAAAGGCTACCACCACGGAGAAGCTTGGCTTTACCGGTCGGGGTGAGGGAATGTCAGCGTACGCTGTCTGTCTGATAGAGTCCAAGTAACCCGCTTATAGCCTCGGGCACAAGTCCCTCAACTGAAAGCCCCTTCTGCAGCCTGTCGCGTATCTGCGTAGAGCTGATGTCTATCAGCGGACAATCCAGTATCCTTACATCGCCCCTGTCTGTCTGAGGAAGGGGATAGCCGTTTCTGGGATAGACAATTATGGTATAGTTGTCAAGGATATACAAATGCTCTCGCCACATATCAAACTTGGCCCAGTTGTCTGCACCTATCACAAGACAGAAATCTCTCTCTGGATATGCCTCGGTCAGTTTCCTGAGCGTTGTGGCTGTATATGAGGGCTTCGGAAGGTTAAACTCAAAGTCCGATGCCGTGATACCTTCCACGCTCCGGGTAGCCGTGCGTGCCATCTGCAGCCTGAAATCGTCATCCATCAGGACCCGGTCCACCTTCCATGGGTTCTGGGGAGTGACCATAAACCACAACTCATCGGCCAGTCCCGCTTTCAGAACACCTTCCGCTACGGCAAGGTGCCCGTTGTGCAGAGGATTGAAAGTGCCTCCGAAGATGGCTGTGCGGATTTTGTCAGACATTAAGAAATTCCGTTACTTTACTGTATGCCTCGGCCTTAGCCACAGACATATCGTCGTTTACGATAATTGTATCAAAACTTGACGAGAACTCTATCTCCTTCTCCGCCTTGGCCAGTCGTGTCTCAATAACTTCCATTGAGTCTGTTCCCCTCTTGATGAGGCGGCGGCGAAGCTCTTCAACTGAAGGTGGCATGATGAATACCGACAAAGCCTTTTCTCCAAAGTATTTCTTGATATTGCAGCCTCCGGCAACATCTACGTCAAACACAACATTGTATCCATCAGCCAGACGCTTCTCAACCTGTTCCTTGAGGGTACCGTAGAAGCATCCCGGATAGACCTCCTCGTACTCAAGAAACTCGTCTGCGGCAATCCTGTCGCGGAACTCCTGTTCAGACAGGAAGAAATACTCTACTCCGTGGCGCTCTGTTCCCCTGGGCTTGCGGCTTGTTGCTGAGATTGAGAAAACAAGTTTCAGGTCCGGATGCTCCAGAAGTGAGTTGACTATTGTGGACTTGCCTGAGCCCGAGGGCGCAGAGAAAATAAGACACTTTCCTGCCATAATCATTTACATTACGTTCAAAACCTGTTCTTTAATTTGCTCCAGTTCGTCCTTCATACGGACAACGATTATCTGCATCTCCGCCTGATTGCTCTTGCTTCCAAGGGTGTTGATCTCGCGGCCCATCTCCTGTGCGATGAATCCCAGCTTCTTGCCCTGGCCGTGCCCGTTGTCAAGTGTCTCAAGGAAATAATCAAGATGGTTTGTCAGACGCTGCTTCTCCTCATTGATGTCGAGCTTCTCAATGTAGAAAATGAGTTCCTGCTCAAAGCGGTTCTTATCATAGTCGGCACCGGCCACACTCTCAAGGGACTCGCGCAGATGATCTTTGATTTTTGATACACGCTCCTGCTCGAAAGGAGCTATGGATGCCAGCAGCTCCCTTATGTTGCTGATTTTCTCGCGTAACTTGGCCTCAAGAGCCTTGCCCTCCTGTGTGCGGAATTCCATCAGTCCGTCAATTGCCTGACCGATGGCCTTGCAGGCTGCCTGCCAGATCTCGTCGGAAAGCTGCTCGGGGGCACTTTGGGAGATTACATTGGGAAGACGCAGAATGGTCTGGAACCAGTCAGAAGGCAGCTCAATCTGCTGCTGGAGTGATATCTCACGTATCTGTGAGATGTATCCGGCAAGAACGTCTGAATTAATGGACTGACCTGATGCTGACGCACTGTCCTCAACTATAAGGGAGAAGTCACACTTGCCTCGCTCAAGCATGGCGGCAATCTGCGAACGTATCTCCAGTTCCTTCTCTTTGAAAAGAGGGACTATGCGGGTGGAGATGTCCATAGATTTGCTGTTAAGCGATTTTATCTCGGCGGTAATGCTCTTGGTTCCTGTATTGACGGTGCCCTTACCGTAACCTGTCATTGACTGTATCATATTACATTCGTTTATATACATTGCAAAAGTACGTTTTTTTAGGAATAAATAAGTACTTTTGTAAATTAGGACTGAAATGAAGTTGTAGATGAGTTGCATTTTGCATATAGAGTCTGCCACAGACGGCTGCTCGGTGTCTGTCAGCGAGGAGGGCGAGCTGCTTTTCTTCAAGGAGGATCATAAGGAGCGTAATAATGCCGTAACGCTCGGCATATTTGTGGATGAGGCGCTTTCCCTCATAGACAGCCGTGGGTTGGAAATGACCGCGGTGTCCGTAAGCGAGGGCCCCGGCTCATATACCGGATTGAGGATAGGGGTATCAATGGCCAAGGGCATCTGTTATGCCCGTAATGCCAGATTGATAGCCATACCGACATTGAAGCTGCTGTGCGTTCCCCTGTTGCTCTCAGATGAGTTGCCCGAGGATGCCCTTCTTTGCCCGATGATAGATGCCAGACGTATGGAGGTGTATTCTGCCATTTATGACAGGGCTTTGGAGAGCGTTCGCGATACGCGTGCCGACATTGTTGACGCAGATACATATCGTGAGTATCTGGACTCTCACCCTGTATATTTCCTTGGCAACGGCTCAGGCAAGTGCAAAGAGTGCATAACTCATCCCAATGCTCATTTTGTTCCTGACTGCAGGCCTTTGGCAAAATGGAGTTTCCCATTGGCCGAGAGAGCCCTGCTGAACGGCCAAAGTGAGGATGTGGCCTACTTTGAGCCATTCTACCTGAAGGATTTTATTGCTTTGAAACCGAAAAAACTTATTTGATGGAATACAATACCCAACGTGAGCATCTGCCGATGCCTGAATACGGACGCTCCGTACAGGAGATGATTGACCACGCCCTTTGCATTGAGGACAAGGCTGAGCGTCAGCGCTGTGCAGAGTCGATTATTAACATTATGTGGGGCATGTTCCCCACACTGAGAGACGTTCCGGATTTTCAGGTAAAGCTGTGGGACCATCTGGCATATATGGCGGATTATAAACTGGACATAGATTACCCGTTTGAGATTACCCGACTTGACAAGACGAGACAGATTCCTGAGCACATAGATTATTCCAACGGCGAGATACGTTTCCGTCATTATGGCCGTATAATTCCAGAACTGATTGAAAAGGCTGTATCTATGCAGGATGGACCGGAGAAACGTCAGCTGGTAAGGCTTATAGCCGCTCAGATGAAGAAGGACCTTCTGCTTTGGAACAAGGAGATGGCCGAGGACAGCCGTATCGTGGAGGACATCCGCTATTTCTCCAAAGGTATGCTGGAGATTGATGCCGAAAGCATCAGTATGAGTCTGTCCGTATCACAGAACGCGCCACAGCAGGGTGGGCGCCAGCAGTCGCGACAGTTCCAGCGCAATAAGAAAAACAGAAAAAGATATTGACGCTATGGCATCATTCATCATAGAGGGCGGTCATCGGTTGAGTGGCACTATTGTGCCGCAGGGAGCCAAGAACGAGGTGCTGCAGATACTTTGCGCGGTTTTGCTGACTTCCGATGAGGTTATCGTGCGGAATGTGCCGGATATTCTGGATGTAAACAATCTGATAGACCTCCTTTCATCACTTGGAGTACACTCCCGACGCATTTCTGCCGGCGAGTGGTCATTCAAGGCAGAGAAGATTGATATGGATTTCGCCCTGAGTGAGGAGATGGTGCGTAAAAGCGCGGGTCTTCGTGGCTCTGTCATGCTTCTGGGGCCGCTGCTTGCAAGGACAGGACGTACGGTTGTGAGCAAACCCGGTGGAGACAAGATTGGACGCCGGCGCGTTGATACCCATATCAATGGCTTGAAGGCCCTTGGAGCCCAGTTTACGCTGAATGAGGAGAAAGGGTGCTATGAACTGTCGGCAGACAAGCTGAGAGGATGCTATATGCTGCTTGACGAGGCCTCTGTGACAGGTACCGCCAACATTGTAATGGCATCAGTCCTTGCAGAGGGAGTCACCACAATATACAATGCTGCCTGCGAGCCTTACGTGCAACAGTTGTGCAGGATGCTGAACAATATGGGCGCAAGCATATCGGGCATAGGAAGTAATCTTCTTACCATTACCGGTGTAAGCACTCTTCACGGCACCACGCACACTATACTTCCCGATATGATTGAGGTTGGCAGTTTTATCGGTATGGCCGCAATGACTGCCAGCGAGCTTACCATAAAGGATGTGTCGTACGACAATCTCGGCGTGATACCGGAGAGTTTCCGCAGACTCGGAATTACAGTACTCCAGCAGGGAGACGACATTCTTGTACCGGCTCAGGAACATTACCAGATTGACTCGTTCATAGACGGCTCAATTATGACATTGGCCGATGCGCCCTGGCCAGGACTTACACCAGACTTGCTGAGTGTGCTTTTGGTTACCGCCACCCAGGCAAAGGGCAGCGTGCTCATTCATCAGAAGATGTTCGAGAGTCGTCTGTTCTTTGTGGATAATCTGATTGATATGGGGGCACAGGTAATTCTCTGTGATCCTCACCGTGTGGTTGTGATAGGCCACGACCGTCATTTCACGCTTCACGCCAGAAGAATGTCATCGCCTGACATCAGGGCAGGTATTGCCATGCTGATTGCCGCGATGAGCGCGGAGGGAGTGAGCCGTATAGACAACATCGGTCAGATAGACCGCGGATATCAGAATATTGACAAACGTCTTGTGGCATTGGGCGCAAGCATAACACGTATGGATTGATGATAGGAAAAGACGAGGTTACAGGTTGTGGTACTATCCTTCGCTCACACGGGGTTGAGGGCGAGGTGGTTGTGCCTGTATCCGGCGAGTTTCTGGAATCAACAGGATTGCCATTCCTGGTGCTTGATATGGATGGCATTCTGGTGCCATTCCATATTGAGTCATTCAGGAGGCGTGGTGCGGCAACCGCATTGGTAAGGCTGGAAGGCATTGATACTTTGGAGAAGGCAGACACACTCAGAGGCAAGAGCGTATGGATTCTGAAGAGGTACATCAATGAGGAAGAGGATGAGGATTTCTCGCCCGAGATGTTTATTGGTCTGCAGGCATCGGATGTCAAGGGCGGTAAGCTTGGGGTTGTGACCGCCGTGGACGACAGCACGCCTAATGTGCTGTTCCTTATCAGAGACGGAGAACGCGAGATAATAGTTCCTGCGAACCCGGCTCTTGTTCGAAGTGTGAATATCCGAAAAGGACAGATTGTATTTGATTTGCCTGATGGCCTTATTGATATGTGATGCGATATGGGTAGTTTGGAGCGTAAGCGCAAGAGAGTAGGCCGCAAGAGTCTCTGGCAACGGATTACCAGAAGATTCAGACTGAGAATTGTCAACGAGGATGAATTGAGGGATGTTGTATCCAGATCGGTCAGCTGGCTCGATTTGATTGTGCTTTTCCTGGCAATGGCGGCTGTCATATCTGTGATTGCCATTATGCTGTACAGATGCTCCCCAAGCCAGAAACGACTTGCCGGCAATGACTATATGCTTCGTCAGCAGGTGGTAAATGATATGCTCAGACTGGACTCGATAGAGAACATTGTGTCAACGCGCGATTATTACATACAGAATATTCAGAATATCCTGCTGGGAAAGATTGATGTTGACTCCGTCACTTCAATTGACTCAATAATAACCACAGATCCAAATCTGGAGATAGACCGTTCTGATATAGAGAAGGCCTTTGTAGAGCAGTACGAGGAGGCTGAGCGATACAATGTCACATCGCAGACTCCGATTGCCGGCGATGTGCAGAGCCGTAATCTGTTCCGTCCCGCCTCGGGCGTGATAACGGTTCCTTTTAATATGCAGAAACGTCATTACGGTGTTGACATAGCCGCCAGCCCCAATGAGAGTGTAGTCTCTATCCTAGACGGAACTGTGGTGATGAGTGGTTATACATCGGAGGATGGTTACGTTATCTGCATACATCACGCCGGTGATATGATATCTGTGTACAAGTATTGCAGCTCGCTTCTCAAGAAAGGGGGAGACAAGGTGAAGGCAGGCGATGTGGTGGCATTGGTAGGCAATGTTGGCTCTGTCTATTCAAGCTCGCATCTGCATTTTGAATTATGGTATGAGGGTCAGCCGCTTGACCCGCAAAATTATATTGTATTCTAGTGAAAAGACAAATAGCGATATTGGGCTCCACTGGCTCCATAGGCAGTCAGGCTCTGGATGTGGTTGCCGCAAACAGTGATTTGTACGAGGTGTATGCGCTTACTGCCAACAATAATGTTGAGAGACTCGTTGAGCAGGCCCGCAAGTTTATGCCCGAGGCAGTGGTGATAGCTAATGAGGCAAATTACGGAAAAGTCAAAGAGGCGTTGTCTGACTTGCCTGTCAAGGTGTATGCCGGTGCCGATGCCCTGTGTCAGGTCGTGACCGCCGGGCCTATTGATATTGTTCTGGCGTCAATGGTCGGCTTCGCCGGGCTGAAGCCTACAATAGAGGCTATCAAGGCCGGTAAGGCTATAGCCCTTGCCAACAAGGAGACGCTTGTGGTGGCAGGTGAGCTGGTTACGGCTCTGGCCAACAAATATAAGGTTCCTGTACTACCGGTAGATTCAGAGCACTCGGCAATATTCCAGTGCCTTCACGGGGAGTTTGAGAATGAGGTTGAGAAGATTATCCTTACCGCATCGGGTGGGCCGTTCCGTACCTTTACTAAAGAGCAGCTGGCAACAGTGACCAAAGAACAGGCACTGAGGCATCCCAATTGGGATATGGGTGCGAAGATTACCATCGACTCAGCATCGCTGATGAACAAGGGATTTGAGGTTATCGAGGCCAAATGGCTGTTTGGTGTATCGTACGACAAGATTGAGGTGGTAGTACATCCACAGTCTGTGATTCACTCTATGGTACAATATGCAGACGGTGCTATAAAGGCTCAGCTTGGCGCTCCCGATATGCATCTGCCAATACAGTACGCGTTCTCATATCCATTGCGTTTGAAATCTGATTTTCCAAGAGTTGACTTCACCAAGACCGGCAGCCTGACATTCGAGAAACCCGACACATCGCGCTTCCGCAATCTGGAGCTGGCATATCAGGCAATAGAGGCAGGTGGCAGTATGCCTTGTGTGCTGAATGCCGCAAACGAGGTTTGTGTGGCGGCTTTCCTTCACGACAGGATTGGCTTCCTGCAGATGAGCGATGTTATTGAGAAGACAATGAATGCTGTTCCAATAGAGCGTACTCCATCGCTTGAGGATTACATACTTATTGACCAGGAGTCGCGCAAGGTGGCTGCCTCTTTTTTGTAACTAAGTAATTATTTGATATGTCTCCATTCTGGATCAGGCTGTTTCAGCTTATATTGTCACTGACAATTCTTGTAGTATTTCACGAGTTCGGTCATTTTCTGTTCTCAAGAGTTTTCAAGGTAAGGGTTGAGAAGTTCTATGCCTTCTTCAATCCTAATTTCTCTATTTTCCGCATAAAGAGGGTTAATGGAAAGCTGCGCTGCAAGTTCTTCTCACCGAACGTACCTGAGAGCTACGAAGAGGAGAAACGCTTCAATTTTGAAGGAAAGGAGGAAGTTATATATAAGCCGGTGGATTTGGATACTCTGCCAGAGGATGACTGGCGTCGTAATCCTGAGAATACTGAGTTCGGAGTGGGGTGGGTGCCGTTTGGCGGCTATTGCAAGATTTCCGGAATGATTGATGAGTCAATGGATGTGGCTTCTATGCAGCAGGAGCCAAAACCATGGGAGTTCCGAACCAAACCGGCCTGGCAGCGTCTGCTGATTATGATTGGAGGCGTCCTATTCAATCTGATTCTCGCCTTCTTCATATATTCGATGGTCCTTCTCAAATGGGGTGACAGCTATATTCCTGTTGAGGCTCCGCTTTATGGCTATGAGTTCAACGACCACGCAAAATCCCTTGGATTCCAGGATGGAGATATCATTGTAAGTACAGATGGTAAGAAATCTGTATCGTACGATGCCGACCTTTATCGCGATATTGCCAAGGCCAGGACTGTGACAGTACTCCGTAATGGCAGCGAGGTGGAACTCCAGATGCCCGATGAGCTCTCATTGTTCGATTTTACCCGCGATGTTCCGTTTATCTCTGTGCTCAGTCCTATGACCGTTGACAGTGTTACTGCCGATGGCGGTGCGATGGCGGGCGGTATGATGGCCGGCGATACAATTATCTCTGTAAACGGTATGCGCGCGTCAACCTGGACAAGTTTCCAGGCTGCCCTTGCCTCTATGAAGACGGAGGGTATCTCATCGCACGACCTGAGTATTGTCGTAAGCCGTTCCACCGGCCTTGACACCTTGAAAGTGGTGGCCGACGCAGACTTCAAGATTGGCATTGTACACTACACAAAAGAGTATCAGTACAAGGACATAGAGTATAACTTCTGGCAATCCATACCTGCTGGAATCAAATATGGCTGGAATACTCTTGCCACTTACGTGGGCGATTTCCGCTATGTGTTCACCAAAGAGGGAGCCAAGTCTTTGGGCGGTTTCGGCACCATAGGCAGCATCTTCCCGGCCAAGTGGAACTGGCACGCATTCTGGCTTATGACGGCCTTCCTCTCTGTGATACTGGCCTTTATGAACATTCTGCCTATTCCCGCCCTGGACGGCGGCTATGTGCTGTTCCTTCTTGTTGAGGTTCTTACAGGACATAAGCCTGGCGATAAGTTCCTTGAGCGCGCCAATACGGTGGGAATGATTATTCTGTTTGCCCTTCTGATAGTTGCAAACCTGAACGATATTCTCCGATTGTTCGGGGTAATCTGAGTCCTACGCCAAAGCCGCAGTACTCCGCGCTTTGTCTCAAAACTGCATTTGCACGGATTTTTTCGCATAATGTTACAGAGCGTCAACGTTTTTTTCATACCGTTGACATCTCTGGTCATAGTGTCTCTATGCTATACCCGTTCTCTATTACTCAACACCTCAAACAGAATGAAGTATTGTTCCTCATATTCACTCCTGCCCGTGACAAGGCGGGAGCCATTTTTGTTGTTTAACCGTCTATGCTGGTGAGAGCCCAGCCTCGGCCGCTTTCCTTATAAGGAACTCAAGAGCGGCATCGTGCTCATTTGGGATTATGCCATCCAGTATGGCATCTTTGATGGCGCTTTTCAGCTCGCCTACTATTGCTGTGGGTGGAAGGTTGAACAGGGTCATAATCTCGTTGCCGTCAATGGGTGGCTGGAAGTTTCGTATGCGGTCACGCTCCTCCAGGTCTCTGAGTTTCTGACGTACCAGCTGGAAGTTCTCCTGCAGCTTCTGCTTTTTCTGCTCATTGCGCGATGTTATGTCAGACTCGCACAGCAGCATCAAATCGTCAATGTCGTCTCCGGCATCGAACAGGAGACGTCTTACCGCAGAGTCCGTTACAATGTCATCCACAATGTTTATGGGGCGCATGTGCAGCTCTACCATTTTCTGCACATACTTCATCTTGTCATTCTGAGGCAATTTCATATTGCGGAAAATGCCTGCTATCATACGGCTGCCAACTATGTTGTGGTTGTAGAATGTCCATCCGTGGGCGGCATCCCATTTCTTGGTGCGTGGCTTGCCTATATCGTGAAGAAGGGCGGACCAGCGCAACCAGACATTGTCCGATTTGGCGGCCACATTGTCAAGTACGGTAAGGCTGTGAAGGAAAACATCCTTGTGCCCTCGCCCGTTAACCGTCTCCACACCCTCCAGAGCGGCCATTTCCGGAAATATCAGTGGCAGCAGTCCGCATCTGTCCAGGTCTATGAATCCCTTGGATGGAACAGGCGACATTATTATCTTGCCCAGCTCATCGGCAATCCTCTCCTTGGAGATGATTCCAATGCGCTCGCGGTTGCGCTCCAGTGACTCAAACGTACTGTCCTCAATATAGAAATTGAGCTGTGTGGCGAACCTGATGCAACGCATCATTCGCAGAGGGTCGTCGCTGAATGTTATGTCAGGGTCGAGCGGGGTGCGTATGATACGGTCCTCAAGGTCGTATATTCCATCGAAAGGATCTACCAACTCACCGAAACGTGCTCCGTTAAGGCAGATGGCCATTGCGTTTATTGTGAAATCGCGCCTGTTCTGATCATCCTCAAGTGTGCCGTTCTCTACAATAGGCTTGCGGGAGTCGTGTCGGTAAGACTCTTTGCGGGCTCCTACGAACTCAACCTCAAGATTGCCCTTGCGAACTTGTGCGGTACCGAAATTCTTGAACAGACTTACGCTGGCTCCACGCCCCAGTGCCTTGCCAAAGGCTTTGGCTATCTCAAGGCCGCTCCCTACAACCACTACATCGATGTCCTTGCAGGGCCTCTCCAGAAATAGGTCGCGTACATAACCGCCCACCACATAACACTCCATACCAAGCTTGTCGGCAGTCTCGGAGAGAAGCCTGAACTCGGGTTTGTCCAGAAGGACGGCAAGCTCGCTGTCGCTGTATAACACCATATCACGCGCAATTCTTACTGCAAAGTTACAGTTTAACTCCACAAAAGGCTTATATTCGCGGAAAAATAGGAGATATGAGAAGATTATCTTTGCTTTTTGTGATGTTTCTGACAGTTGTGTCCTGCGGAAAGGATGAGAACAAGCTTGCCGGCCGTTTTCTTGAGCGGGCCGCAGAGTGTCTGTCAAGCGGAAGTTATCAGGAGGCTAAATTGCTTATTGATAGTGTAAGGATAGTATATCCAAAGGCTTTTGAGGCTCGCAAGGAGGGCATACGTCTGCTGCAGAAGGTAGAGATTGCCGAGGCAGAGCGGACTGTGGCTTTTCAGGATAGTGTACTTTCTGCTCTGAGAGCGCGCTTTGACGAGGTTAAAGACAGGTTCGTATTTGAGAAAGATGAGAAGTTTCAGGATATAGGTAACTATATGGTCTCATCGCAGTCTGTGGAGAAGAACATAGGGCGGAATTATATTCGCGGTCAGGTTGACGAGAAAGGCAGAATGACCCTGGTGTCCTCTTATAGCGGCGCATCGTATATACATCATCGCTCATTACGGCTGTCAAACGGTGATAATTTTGTAGAGACACCGGTGTCGGACGATTTCTATGAGTATTCAGATCTGGGAGTCTGCTATGAGAAGTGTAATTTCACAAACGGAAAAGACGGGGGCGCAGCCGCATTCATATCTCTTCATAAGGGAGAACCGATAAAGGTTGAGATAAGAGGCACGCGTAATGTCAGTGCAGATATGAGACCTGCCGACATCAACGCCATCTCGGAGTTGTATTCATTCTCTTTGCTCTTGTCTTCCATCGATGAGGCTGCCTCTCTTCGCGATGAGGCTCTCCGGAAAATCAAGTTTGTTAATGGTAATGTTGCCAAGGCTGACTCAACCCGGCTCCAGAATGCCGCTCTCCTGCAATCCGGAGATTCCGCTGCGGAGTGACAGCTTATCTGTTCAGCGTGAACTTTATTGTGAAACCGCAGTCGTGTGTCGATGTCGGGAATGACGATGTGGATACAAGCGGGAAGTTGCTCTGGAAGTCATAGTAGAAATTCAGGGTAATCATCTTGCTGTATGTATAATCTGCGGCGAACGATACCTTTACTGCCTTGTTGCCGCTTGTGGCCTGGGTTGACAGAGCCGAGATGTTGCGGCAGAGGGCGCTCTGGTTGCGGTATGATACATCGCAGGTCATATTAAGGTCGTTGCTCACTTTGTTTCTGCCTGTGCCAGGCCTTGCTCCTAAAATCTTGATGTCGGTGAGCTTATAGCCCGCTCCGGCTACAATATCATCAGATGATGTCTCAACCAGCTGGACCGATGTCATACTTAGGTTCATGACTCTGGTCTTGCGAATCTCAACCTTTGCGGTCATACCGTTGTTCAGTGTCATATTCACACCTATCAACGGCGAGAATGACTCATTTATTGACACTGTTCCCACATCGTACATACTGCTCGGTACAGGATTTCCAGTCTTTACATCGTTTATGAAGCCAAGCCCGTTCATATACTCCATATATGATGAGAACGAGTTGTAGCTTCCTACAGAGAATACACTCTTGTATGAGTGGGTAAGATTGAAACTCTTGAAGTATGTCTTGAAGAAGTCCAGCTTTGACAATCCTGAATAATTTACTGACCAGTTCGGCAATATGGACAGCAGCGACGGGAAGATGCTCAGTGAGGCTGAGGATGCGTTACGCCCTGTATATGCGGCGAGGAATGCCGGTATCATGACATCTGCCGAATACTTGCTCACACCACCGTTCGCAGGGTCGTACATCTGTCCTGGACGGCCGCTCTGCTGCGGATAACGGCTTCCCTTGTACAGGCTCTCTACTCTTTGCTGTATGATGCTCAGGTTCTCGTTGAACCGGTCAAAGGCCTTCGAGGCGTAGTTGTCGCTTGCCTTGCGTGCCTCAAATGCGCTGCCAATCGTTATGGTGGTCATATTGAAAGTTCCGTTATGAGTGCGAGGCATTCCCTGATACATATACTGTATCCTCTGGGCCTGAGTCTTGCTCCAGCTTGCGCTTACATCTATCTTGAAGTCTGTGAATGGCTCAAGTGTCATCTTCACCTGGAAATCCTGCGACCTGTTGGTCTGGGCGGTGTATGTAACGCTGTCATTGTTCAGAAGCCATCCTCTGCCGTGAACCTTGTTGAGGTAGTCATCGCCAATGAAGCCGAATGCAAAGTCGAGTCCTGGTGACAACAGTCCGTCAATCTTTCTCTGACCGAAGGCCGACCCTATCTCTGGCATGAATCCAGGAAGGGACATTGAGTAATCGTCCTTGTAGTTGAAAGAGACGTTACGTACCAGCATAAGCGTGCGTATGGCGAATTTACCGGCATCACCGATTGACAGTTTCTCCATACGGTTTGCCTTTTTGGGGTTGACAGAGATGCTGAGCCTTATGGTCACGGTGTCCTTGGTCCTGATTGATATGGTGTTCTGGTCAGGTCTCTTGTAGCGTAGCTTATATTTCTCTCCGTCTTTTGTGATAGCTGCCACCTCCGGGGTGGTGGTGTTCAGGTTGTGAGGAATGATGTACGTGGAATCGGGCAGAAGCGTAATCTCCTTATTAAATGGCTTCGCCTTGGCCTGCTCTTTCTTTTGCGCGTCGCGCCTCAGGTTGTTGATGTTGCTGGATTTGGAGTATTTATCGTTGATGCTCTTCAGGAACTTGCTCTTGTTATAAAGTTTCTGCATATCCAGCCTGCCGTTGAAGGTAAGATTCCGCTTGTCGGCTATGATATTTCCGTACGATGAGCCATCGGCATATGTCGTACCTCTGTCCCAGCTATATTGGGAATTGTAGGTAGCTGAGGCGGTCGCCCAGTTAAGTATTGGAATCTTGCTTAATGGCAATTGATATGATGCCGTAAAGCTCTGCTGATAGTCAAGCGGGCGTCCAAGTCTGCTGAGGCTTGTCTTGATGGAGTCTTTCCATACCTCGTAAAGGTCTGGGTAAAGGTCTTTGTTGACTACACCGTAAGGCTCCTCAATCTCGGCTTGGGTCTTTGTGGTTAGGCTTAGCTTAAGCTCCTTGAAGAAATCCCATTGGATTGAGAAATCGCGATTCCAGTAGAATTGTTGAGAGAAAGTTACAGGTATTCCGGTTCCGCCAAATGAGCCGTCAACATCTCTCTCCTGCAATTCGTGATAGTTGCGTGAGATGTCGGTGTTGAAGGTTATTCTTTGTGGCAACGGATTAATTGTAAGATCACGGATCATTACGAACCATTTCGAGTAGTTCTTGATACCTTTGAAAGGTGTGAATGGCTTCAGTGGAGATGAGTAATTATAATTCAGTGAGCCTTTCCATCTCAGGTCCTTCTCGTATGTAATGGTACTGCTGCTGTTCTCCTGAGTGGATTTTGAGAAACTGACTGAGAAGTTGGCCGGATCGTATGGCATTGAGTTGTTTGAGCTGATGTTGACCTTGGCTCCGGTGATGCTGAAGTTACTTTGGGTAGTAACCTCCTGTGTGATGCTCTTGATTGAGTCGCGGGCCGCTCCCTCCGGATATGTGTCTATCACATCGTTCAGCTCAAGGTCGGTGTCGAACGGACTGTATTGTGGCGATGTCTTCTCGCGTGTGTATGAGTAGTAAATAGGAATAGACACTTTGGCTTTCTCCGGAAGGAAACGTCCTGCGTTCACGCTTGTAGTGATTGAGTACTTGTAGTAATCGTCCATACTGCGTTGTGCCACGCCTTGTTCCAGACCACCGTATCCTGCTGTCGTAAACTGTCCCTTCAGGTCAATGGAGGCCAGGTCTGATATCTGCACGTTCAGATTTCCCTGGGCTGCTGCGCCGCCTTTGCTCTCATAACCTACAAGACGAAGCTCGTTTACCCAAACCTCGGCAGACCTTACGCCAAGAGAGTTGTTCCTTACACCAACCATTATGGCGCGTACGTTGCCTATTGACGGATTGCCCACAACGCTGATTCTGTTGTCCGGGTGGTTGGGGTCATACTCGCTGTATATCCTGGAAGCGCTGACCTTGGACCCTGGCGCGTTTATCTCGCTGTTGCGGTTCTTCTTGACATTGGTAAGGACATCGAATGTTATATCCAGCATATTCGTGGCAGGCCATACCTGCTCACGTGAGCTTTCGTTGTCGCCGTTGTAATATCCGGGTTCGGTGAGTCTCAACGGTATCTCGTATTCATAATAGTTGTTTGAGTAATCTGAGCCCAGACGGACAAATACGGACATATCGCCATCCTTCACACCGATATTGTCGTCAAGCAGAGCCTCTGCGTGTGAGAACATCTGAAGCCGCTTGTATTTGCGCAGGTCTAGTGCAGACTTCTTGTAGATGGCCCTTGCATCGCCAGCGTCCAGTTTCTCAACCTTTATGCTCATTGCCTGCTCGTTGTCCTGAACAAGCTGTGTCTGGTCCGGCTCCAGAATACGCGTCACGCCAGGAGGTACAACGTAGTTGACCGGCTTGCGGTCTCCGTTCTCCTCAATGTTCACCGAGGCCGCCGTGATGGTTCCGGACAGTCTGGCCGCTCCTGTTGAGGGATTGCTTACCGGCTGCTCATAGATACGCCACTGACTGGTCATCAGTTCCAGACTTCCGAAACGCAGATGCGTCTCGTCTGTGAAGCCTGTCATAAACATTCTGATGAATCTGATGGAACTGAAATCGCTTATGCCGCCAATGGCCCTCTCATACTGTGTGATGGGAACTCTCAGGCAATACCAGGAGACATCCTCAGTATTTCCGTTACGTAGCTTGACCTTGACATCGCGTCTGTCAACTACAAAGTTCTGACCAATTTTGAGGTCTGAGGGGCGAATGGATATCTTGTAGCTGAAATATCTCTCATACTCATCCATTGTGTAGTCGGTATTGACATCCTCCACATCGGGCGATGTCTTGGCCGATGAGTTGAAATTCTCTCCTGTGTCGGCGGCATTCGGTGAGTTGCCTTCGGTACCATTGTACAGCTTGTATCGATCCAGGACGGACGTTTCCGCATCGTCATAATCCTCGCCTCTGAAGTAGTGGTAGGTGTCTGCGGCCGGATCGTTGTAGAATCGCTCGTATGCCTCGCTGCTTACCTTATTCTTTATCTCTGCCAGATAGCTGGAGTATGTGGGGAATTGCCGCTCATCGTCGGAGGAGAGCCCGTTAAGACCTACATCCTGTCTCTGGCGGTTTTCAGCATTGTTGTTGTCGAAGGCATAGACCAGACTTGTCGTTGTGGGCACTCTTCCCCAGACTGTGGTGGCGTATCCGGTGGAATCACCATTGGTGGGGAGTCCGTTCTCAAAGAACTTCTTTCCGTCCTTGAGAACATCTTCCGATACCTCACCAAGATTTATGTACAAGTCGCCTCCTTTGGAGCCTGGATTGTAAATGAATGGGTCAAGCAGCCAGAACTCAATGTATTCAATGTTGGCAGTCTCGAAATCTGTCGTGCTCAGACTGCGCATTATGCCGCCCCAACTCAAGTCCAGATTCTCAGGGGCTAGTTTACCATCGGCGGTAAGGTCTCTGCTGAGATTGTACGGTCCGCGCTCATTGGGGTAATAGGCAAGATTGAGAACTGAGAGAGTGGTGGACTCGCTTGATGTGGACTCCTTATTGGGATATAGCTCGCGCTCATAGACTTCTCTCACATAATGATTGGAGAGCTGCTCCAGATCATTTTTAAGATGTGAAGGCGTAAGGGTGGAGTTCCTGCGGGTAAACAACGGGTCAATTGTAAACCAGTTCAGCAGGGCACGGTGATACCCTGTGCGTATATCGTTGCTTACATTCTTCAGCTTGTCCCTCTCAAGGATCTCTGTAGGAACTGAGGACAAAGACCAAGCCGACGGGAAACTGATGTCAATGCCACTCTCGGCTGCCTCAAAGTCGTCAATATACGAGGCATTGCCTTGCACGCGGCTTGATACCTCGGAGAACAGCTTTGCGAACTCTGTGGTCAGGGAAATTGTGGATGGCGCTGTGGCATTTACAAATGGCAGGTAGTTGAACAGGTTGGTAAGACCCTGACTCTCTGCTTTCCAGTTCAGGTTGAGTCCCAGCATCGTGTTGACAAGAGGCTCACTTCCCATATTGACCTTGCTCGTGAGCGGTTTCTCGTTAAGATGGAGTACGGTACCTCCCAATTGAAGATTCTTGGTGAAATCATACTGCCAGTTCAGTCCCAGCATAGTCTTGCGCTGCATACTGTACTCAGTGTTGCTCTCAAGTGAGACGCTCACATCGGTACCGGCGTCAATTATGCTCTGATTGATGATGGTGACCGTTCCCATACTGTAATCTACAGTATAGTCGCTGTTCTCCACCAAAGTGGCGCCTCCTGCGGTGACCTTGACGGAGCCTCGCGGGATATTGGTGGCGCCAAGCTGGATCACGCTGTTTGATGAGCCTGATACTTGTCCGCCGATAAAGAACTTGTCTTTCTCAGCAATTCTCTTTGCCACAGTCTTGGTGGAGTCGTATAGTTCCTGGAAAATGTACTTGCCGGCTATATCATCGTTGCCGATGACCTCTCTCAGATGGCTTCCGAAAGGCTCGACTACAGGGAATATTATTCGTCCGGTGGAAGCCTGGACCGTATATCCGTCAACATAGTCGAACTGACCGTTCGGATGTGCGGTCTGGTTCTCATCAAGACGGTCCAGATTCATCATCTTAAGCAGAGTCTGGCTTTTCAGCGAGTTCTCCGGCAGATATGTGATTTTTGTTCCCGTACTGTCTGAGGCATACAATATCTTCAGCTTGAATCCGCTTTTCTGAATGGTCCCTCCTCCCAGAGCATATACGTTTTTCATCATCAGGTCCCAGGTGCCGGATTTTGGCGAGTTGGAGTTGGACTTGAGCAATTTGAGGAAAAGAGTCTGCTTTGAGTCTGTTATGTCAGACGAGAACTCACCCACCTGGTATGTCTGGCTTCCGTATGTGTACTCGTATGCCACAGCCAGTACCTCATCTGATTTAAGTGAGGTCTTCAAGGAGATGTATCCCAACGCGGAGTTCAGAATATATTCCGATGGACTAAGCTTTCTTGCATTGGATATTTTCTCATAATCGCTGCCTCCTGTCAGGACTCCCTGAAACACAATTGCGATGGAGTCTGCGTTTCTGGCTGACGGATATCCGGATATTATGCTGCTGTAAAGATTGTTGGCCTGGTTTGACGGGTAGGGGCCCTGCGCCTTTTGCCAACTGTCGTTGAATATGTGGTCATACTCACCGATGTCAGTGAGGGCAAGTATGTCTCTCGGA
Organism: Bacteroidaceae bacterium; assembly: GCA_045597985.1. GTDB lineage: Bacteria > Bacteroidota > Bacteroidia > Bacteroidales > Bacteroidaceae > Colenecus. Next base: position 31,082 of record JAZLLE010000021.1, read on the forward strand.
CTCTCATAACTGCTTCTCTTGTTGGTTATCCAGACCTCAATTCTGGTTATGTTGATTCCGGATACTATGTTCGGCAGCATTGACATGTTCTTATCATAGTTGTCGCGGAAATAGTGCGACAGGAAGAAGTGCCGGTTGTCATCATAGTCGCTGGCGTCTATCTCGAAGTCAGTGTACTGGTTGCCGCCTTGTGAGCTGACGCTCTTGGACGAGGACTCTTTCTGCGACAGAACTGTCTGGAGCGACAGCTTGCCAAACTGCAGGTCCGTCCTGATTCCGAACAGCGATGTGGCGCCTTGAATAAGTGAGGAGTTTGTGGGGAAACTCACGTTGCCAGCCTCAAATAGCTTTATTATCTCATCTTCCTTTCCCTCATATCGCAACTTGAGTTTGCGGGTGTCGAATGTGAATGTAGCCTCGGTGTTGTAGTTAAGGTCCATATTGATCTTGTCGCCCACCTTGGCGTTCATACTCAGGTTTATCTGCTCGTCAAAGTCAAATCCGAATGTTTTCCTGTTCTGTGCGGATAATGACGGATTGTCCACTACGTTGTAGTCCGCGCCAATCTTTACCGACGCCGAGCCGTTGGTCTTGATCTGTACTCCTCCAGGGCCGAATATCTTTTCCGCAGGACCGAGGTCGAAATGCATATCAGTAAAGTCAAACTTGCTTTTTCCCTCACTCTGGTACTCCGTCTGGTTCTTGCTTCTGAAATAGGCCTGCATTGATTTGTTCAGACTCCACCGGTTGTACTCCTCCGGCGTCATAAGCATAGGAACGTCCAGAAAGTCATCACCAAGTTTTGTGCCTACGCGGTAGGTGTGTGACTGCTCGTCGTATTCGGTTGTCGTTGTCAGATTCTCGGGAGTGCGCAGGTCACCAGTGCTTTTCTTGCTCAATTCCTCGCTGTTCTGGGCTGATGTCTTGCTGACTCTGAAACGGGAGAGCCTTATCGTGTCATTATCTGATGACTGCGCAAGAGCCTGACAATGATTCCCGAATGAGAGGAAACACAAAATCAGTGTGATGAGTATTGCACGGAGCCTGAGCCTCATTTGCCTGTCAAATTCGTTTCAATGCCTCCTTGATGACAGCCTCTACAGAGATGCCAGGCTGTTCCTTTACTATTGCCTGGACTACCTTGAGCGACGCGGACTGCTGGAATCCAAGCATAGTGAGCGCGGCTGTGGCGCTATCTACAACCTCACTGCCACCAGGGGCTCCGGATGTGATGCCCGGAGCACTTGCGCCGGATGTGGTGATGCGTATTTTGTCGCGCAGGTCCACTATGATGCGCTGGGCCGTCTTGAGCCCGATTCCCTTTACCTGCTTCAGCTGACGCTCATCGCCTGTGCTGATGATATTCTCCAATTCGGATGGTGAGAATGCGGACTGAATCATTCTGGCTGAGGAGCCGCCGATTCCCGGAACTGATATGAGCAGCAGGAATAGCTCTCTCTCCCTTTTGTCTGCGAATCCATATAACGTGTAGGCATCCTCACGGATTGCCTCATATACATATAGCCTGACCTCAGCTTTTCCCTGAATGGCTGAGTATGTGTTCAGTGAGATGTTCAGCAGGTATCCTGTGCCTCCTGCGGTTCCGATGACGGCCTGTGCCGGCTCCAGTTCCTCTAGTTTGCCTTGAACGTATTCTATCATATCTTGGGTATGTGTTGTCTGAAAAATAACGTGATGCAACGGCTTTTATTGTATGCGCCGCGCGCGGACATTATTATATGTAGAAATTTCATATATTCGCGATAGTTTTTCAAATGCACGTTTTATATGAGAATCCGCATTTTAGCCATTTCCGTCCTTTTGATTCTGCTGCCCGTGCTCCTGCGGGCCGGGTCCGTGATACCTGCATCAGACAAGCGCCTGGTCTATGTGGGCCGTACGTTGGTTGAGGGCGGTGATGTGTCGTTTGACTGGAGCTCCACATACGTAAGAGTCTCTTTTACAGGCAACAGCCTTGGCCTTAGAGCCTCTGATACCCGCAGGGATATCTTTAACGTGTGGCTGGACAGGGAAATGAGTGCTGAGCCGGACAAGGTTATATCCATATCATCGGATACTTTGTTGAGCCTGGTTGTGCCCGATGAGGTTAAAACGGGAAAACTGAAAGGAAATATTCATACAGTGATTATCCAGAAACGCACCGAGGGGGATCAGGGAACCGCAACATTTCACGAGTTCCTTACATCCGGAGAGTTTACCCAGGCCAACGCTATGAGACCGAGGGTCCTGGAGTTCGTGGGCGATTCATATACTTGCGGGTACGGCTCTGAGAACAGCATCCCGTCGCAAAGGTACTCTCCGGAGACACAGAATCCATCAAAGACGTATGCAGCCATTCTGGCACGGTACTTTGATGCAGACTTCATCACTATTGCCCATTCCGGCCAGGGAGTATCCAGAAACTATGACGATGGCGACCGAAGAACGCATATGCCAGACCGCTATGGCCGCACGATTGATAAGAATCCTCAGATAAAATGGACGCAGACAGAAATGCCTCGCCCTGCATTGACCGTGGTCTATCTTGGCACGAATGATTTCTCTACGGACCGTCAGCCTATGCGTGACGTGTTCAAAAAAGATTACATAAGGCTAATTTCGCAAATTAAAGAGTACTGGGGGCTGGACCATCCTGTGCTGTGCGTCTCCTCCAAGGTTAATCCCATCTTGTTTGAGTATGTGCGCGAGGTGGTAGAGGATTGCGGCTATCATAGAGTGTATTATACGGGTTTTTTCAACGGCATCCATCAGGACAATGATCAGGAGCTGGGCGCGGACTGGCACCCTAATTATGCGGCTCACAGGAAACTGGCATATTCGCTGATTCCGTATGTCTCCACTATTACAGGGTGGCCGCTTGACTCGCGCCCTGTGGAATGAGATTCTGCAGTCATTATATTTGTTAAAGTAAGCCGTTGTGTTCTATTAATTGGTATTTTTGCCGAAAATTCAGATGATATGGAAAAGATCAAGGCTGTTGTGGTTGGTTATGGCAATATAGGCCGTTATGTTCTGGAAGCTCTTCAGGAGGCTCCGGATTTTGAGATTACAGGTATAGTCCGCCGCGGAGGAGCGAATGACAGACCGGCAGAGCTGGCGGCATACAATGTTGTAAGTAACGTTGCTGAGTTGCCAAAGCCTGATGTGGCCATTCTTGCGGTTCCAAGCCGCAAGACCGAGGAGTATGCCCGTGAGATGCTTGCCCTTGGAATAAATACTGTTGACAGCTTTGACATCCACACACTGATTCCTGAGACACGCGAGCGTCTGAATAAGGCGGCTCTGGAGGCTGGAAAGGTCTCTGTAATATCTGCAGGCTGGGATCCGGGCTCGGACTCAATTGTAAGGGCATTGATGCAGGCAATGGCTCCGAAAGGAATATCATATACCAATTTCGGCCCGGGAATGTCAATGGGACACACAGTGGCTGTGAAGGCTATCGATGGAGTGAGAGCCGCATTGTCAATGACGATTCCTGTTGGTACCGGCATTCATCGCCGTATGGTTTATGTGGAGCTGAAGGACGGATACAGACTGGAGGATGTGGCATCTGCAATTAAGAAAGATCCGTATTTTGCCAGTGATGAGACTCACGTTATGCAGGTGCAGTCAGTTGAAGAGCTCAAGGATATGGGGCATGGAGTTAACCTGACACGCAAAGGCGTGAGCGGGAAGACTCAAAATCAGCTTTTCGACTTTAATATGAGAATCAACAATCCGGCCCTTACTGGTCAGATCCTGGTGTGTGCCGCACGTGCCGCTGTCAGACAGAAGCCTGGCTGCTATACGATGATTGAGATTCCTGTGATTGACCTGCTCCCCGGCGACCGCGGCGAGCTTGTGGCTCATCTGGTTTAAAAACGGATTCCCGCACCGATTGAGAATCCTTCCAATCTTCCCCAGCCGAAGTTCAGGCAGAACTGGCTTCCTCCTGGGTTTAATGGTGTAATATACTGTGCGTATATGCGGTATTCAAACTTTATCTGCTTGAACCGTGTCTTGTAGTAGTCAGTACCCACGTCATATCCATTGTACGTGTTTCCCTTTCCTTTTACACGGCAATTCCGGTAATCATTCTCAATACCGAAGCCAAGGCCATACCCGCAATACAGCCTCTCTCCAAAGGCGTATCCTAAGTTGGCGTCAATGATGAGAGGTATGTATTGCCCTTCCGTTACGATGTCGCTTTTGTAGTCGTTCCATCCCACATCGACCGACCTCAGGACCTCCTTCTCGTTAAAGCTGATTGATTTGCCTGTCAGTGGACTGCTGGCGTTGAACATTATGTCAAAGCCAAAGAACCTGCCATTTGTGTAAAAACCGGGAGTGATGGTGGCCATTCCTTTCAGAGAGTAAGAGAAGCTGATGCCGAAGTGTCGCTCTGTATCCAGTGGCTTATTCAACTCATATATGAACTTATGATAGGCTGCGGAATCTCTTAAGGCCATTTTGTACAGATCGTCGTCAACACCCAGGTACTCGTCCTCGAAAAAGTAGCCGTCGTATGTGCTGTTGTCTTTGGTAGAGAACAATACTCCAGTGCCCTGCCTGAGGTCGTTCTTGAAATTTCCTATATAATATCCGCCGTCAGAATATGACATGTAGCCGAACCCCTCAAATTTGTCTTTCTTGAACTCACCCTCATATCTGGTGCTGTCGGAGTATGTGTATATGCCGTATCCGTGCATCCTGTGATTGCGGAACTCGCCCTCATAGACATCTCCGTCCTGAAAACGCAACGTGCCATTGCCATCCCATAGGCCGTCTATCCAATCGCCGGAATATACATCACCGTTCGCATAGCGCATTGTGCCATATCCGTTGAACAGTGAGTCCGATATGGAGCCGTAGTACCATCCGCCATCCTCAAAACGAATGGTATCGCCTGGAAGGCGCATATTCAGCGACATAGCAGGCATAGCGTGGAGAATGCCGATTATCGCAGAAAAGATAAAGATGAATGCCCGTTTGCTCATATCAAGGACAAATGTATTAAAAAATAGTGTATATTCGCACCACTTGAAAAATAAACTTGTTATGTCAAAGGATGAGCTTATATGTGTGTTTACCGGGCAACCGTTTGAGGCTGAGGTGGTAAAGGCCAGATTGGAGGACTCCGGAATTCCGGCAATGATTCAGAACAACTCCTTGAGCGCGGTATTCTCAACTTATACTTATATGGCCGGACCTGTGAGGGTTATGGTGAATGCGTCTGATGAGAATTCCGCGAAATCCTTGCTCGAGAACGAATCAATGGATGATAGTACTGAAAAAGAAATAGAACAATGAGACATTTTACCAGCGTTTTTGATCTTGGTGACCTGCATAAGGCTTTGCAGGAGGCCCTGGAAATTAAGAAAGATAGGTTTAAATATGTGGAGATGGGCCGCAACAAGACCCTCCTGATGGTGTTTTTCAATTCAAGTCTGCGCACGCGTCTGAGCACTCAGAAGGCGGCTATGAACCTTGGAATGAATGTCATAGTGCTCGATGTCAATCAGGGCGCGTGGAAGCTTGAGACAGAGCGTGGGGTAGTGATGGACGGAGACAAGTCCGAGCATCTGCTTGAGGCTATTCCTGTTATGGGGTGCTATTGCGATGTGATAGGCGTACGCTCGTTCGCCCGTTTTGAGAGCAGGGCCGATGATTATGAGGAGAAAATACTGAATCAGTTTATACAATATTCCGGCCGTCCGGTGTTCTCCATGGAGGCTGCTACCGGTCATCCGTTGCAGAGTTTCGCAGACTGGATTACAATTGAGGAGCATAAGACGAAAGAACGCCCGAAGGTGGTGATGAGCTGGGCACCGCATCCCAAGTCTTTGCCTCAGGCTGTGCCAAACTCATTCGCACAGTGGATGGTTGCCGCAGGCTATGATGTGGTTATCACTCAGCCTGAGGGATATGAGCTTGACGCTAGGTTTACGGCTGGCGCGCGCATTGAGTATGACCAGATGCGGGCATTCGAGGGCGCAGACTTTGTGTATGCCAAGAACTGGTCCGCGGCCAGTGAGTCTCATTACGGCCAGATTCTGTCGATGGACCGCAGCTGGACTGTTGGTGAGAGGCAGATGGCCGTTACAGATAATGCTTTCTTTATGCATTGTCTGCCGGTTCGCAGAAATATGATTGTGACAGACGATGTGATTGAGGGCCCGCGCTCACTTGTGATCCCGGAGGCTGCCAACCGCGAGATTTCCGCTACCGTGGTCCTGAAGAGAATTCTTGAAGAGATCTCTTGATCTCGTCCTTCCTGACCGGACCTGATTTGATCAGAATATTTACCGTATCGTTCTCGTAATTGATATATGAGAGCGATACGGTGTCGTTTATGGACAACGTCTCGTAATAGTAGTCAAGCGGTATGGACATATAAGCCTTCTTTGTGTAGCTGCGGATGTCTCCATTCTCATTGTGATAAATGAAGAACGCCACTTTTGCGCTGTCACTCAGGTCTGTCGCGTAAAACTGGTGCTTTTTGTCTAAAGCCTTGATCTCGGCTGTCAGGTTCATCCAGCCTCCGCTTATCCAGACACTGCGTACATTTAAAGGATCAGAGTCGCTGTCGGTTGGTGATGGCCTCTTGGGCAATGAGGCTATTACATTGTAATGGCTGAATATTGTGGCGCTTGATGAGTCGGCATGGACAGCATATACCATCAGCCTTCTGAATACAGTGTCTGGCAGCAGCTTCACGGTGTCTGATGTCACGAATCTTTTGCCTTTGTCATTGCCGATTACGCAAATATAGCCCTTTGAGTCTGTATATGCGTTTACAAACTCTGAGATATACGGAGCGACGGGCTCTTGCCTGGCACAAGACATAAATGTTATGACCAGGCCGATGACCACAGGTGCAATGAGCGGTTGCTTTTTTCTCATTATATTGACTTCAACTGATTAATCAGGGGATTCGCATACATCTCAAGAAACTTTGTGCGTAGGTATGACCAGTCAGGACTGGCAATGTCTATTTTGGAAAGCTGTCTCTCCATATAACGCTCAAATGTCTCTCTCTCCTTTGCTGTATATAGGCTCTCCTGGGAATGCTCTCCTGACAAAAGGTCAAGGGCAACCCGGTTTCCGGGATATATCCTGTATGAGCGGTGAATCTCCTTGTCGATGATTCCTGCAGCCTCCTCAAGAAGTACGTTACGTGGCCTGGAATGATTCGTATTCATAAGCTTGTCATCGATGCATCCCGCCGCCTGATAGTGTATGTGGCCTTTTTTTCCGAAAATTCCACATCTCATATTCTGCAAGTCATCCTGTCTTGCCTTACGGTAGTCAGGATTGTCCCGCTTTAGCTGAAACTCCTTTGCCTTGAGCCAGTCGCAAGGGTCGTATTCATAGCTTATTGCCAGCGGCACAAGGTGAAGACCTGCAAGTGTGCTTGCTGCATCACCATCACCAGACATCGCCAGCATTTTCAACAGACTTTTCTGGGTCAGGTCGTTGGAATCCTTGGCACGTCCCTCGCGCTGGGCTATCCAGATGGAAGCCTTCTTATCATTGATTGCGTGATTGATATAGGCGGAAAGGGTTCTTGACGATTCTATGAATTCTGAAGGCGGCAGTGAGCGGTGTACTATGAAACTTTTGTTCAGACGCACAAGACGCTCAATCCAGGGCTTGATCAGAAGATTGTCTCCAATTGCAATCTCAACACCATCCGCTCTCTCATTTATCAGAAGGCAGTCCAGATACGCGGAGTCCATTACAATGTCACGGTGATTGCTGATAAACAGCCAGTTTCCCTTTGCTGACGGCAATGACGTGAAATCGTGCGACAGCTTTCCTCCGTGGCAACGGGTGGTAAGAAGAATAAGAGGTACAATAACTTTTCTTTGAAGCTCTGTGGCGTTTCCGGTCTGTCTTGCTCTGTGAAAAAGAATCTTTCGTAGTATTACTCCAACGGATGAGTCCATCACGCTGATGAATTCCTGATCAGACAGCAGCTCGCCGAGCTCCTTGCGGAACTCCTGGTCACTGTACGGACGGATAGCGTCAAATTGTTCCTCTGTGCTCATTCAGTGAAACTGTCTTCAATAATCTCTGTCAGGACATCTGTCAGGTCAAGACCTGCGGCCTTAAGCTGCTGTGGAATGAAGCTTGTGGGGGTCATACCCGGGGTGGTATTGACTTCCAGAAGGTTGATCTTCTCTCCGGCAGTGATGATATAGTCGTTGCGGATTATGCCGCTGCATCCCACAAGGTCATATATTCTGGATGTCATCTCCTGAATCCTGTCGCGCAGGGTATCGGATATGCGTGCCGGTGTTATCTCGGTAACGAGCCCGTTGTATTTCGCGTCATAATCAAAGAACTCTGTCTTGGGAACCACCTCTGTTACAGGCAGCGTGACAGAGCGCGCAGAGGTCTTGAAGCATCCGCAGGTCACCTCGGTACCGTCAAGGAATGATTCAATGATAATCTCGTCGTTCTCCCTGAAAGCATCGAGTATGGCATTCTCCACTTGCTCTCTCGCTGATACTTTTGTAGTTCCGAAGCTTGAGCCTCCGGCCGACGGCTTGATGAAGCATGGTAGCCCCACGCCTTTCTCAACCTGCTCCGGGGTGATAGTATCGCCCTTGCGAAGCACCATTGCCCTGGCTACGTTTATTCCAAGGCTCTCCAGATAGCGGTTCAGCTTGTATTTGTCAAAAGTCAGGGCTGATGCCAGAACACTGCACGTGGAGAAAGGAATCTTCATTAGAGTAAGGTAACCTTCCAATATGCCGTTCTCGCCTGGCGTGCCGTGAATAATAATGTATGCATAGTCGAAAAGCGTCTTTTGACCCTCCTTCGTATAGCTGAAGTCATTCTTGTCTATGGGATAAGTACCTCCCTCCTCAGGCTGCGCAATCCATTCCTTGCCGTGAACATCAACAATGCAGGGATTGTAGCGGTTCCTGTCCATATATTTGAATATAGTGGCGGCACTTTTGTGTGATACCTCTCTCTCTGAAGAGTCTCCGCCGGCCAGTATCGCGATGTTTCTTTTCATCTTATATGTGTTAAAGCGTTTATTTGTTAATCATTGAATTGGCATATTCCCTCCATCTTGCAAGCATGCCGCCCATGTCCTGCGGCAACTCCGATGTGAAGAACATCTCCTCTCTTGTCAGGGGATGCACAAACCCCAATGTCCGTGCGTGAAGTGCCTGTCTTGGGCATTCTGCCATACATTCCTCTACAAAATGCCTGTATTGTCCGGATGTGTTACCCTTGAGAATGATGTTGCCTCCGTATCGCTCGTCGTTGAACAGAGGATGTCCTATGTGCCTCATATGTACCCTTATCTGGTGAGTCCTTCCTGTCTCCAGCCTGCACTCCACCAGCGTGGTGTATCCGAAACGCTCCAGTGTGTGATAGTGGGTAACCGCATGCTTGCCTTCTGACGGGTCAAATGATACGGCCATCTGAAGCCTGTCTTTGGGATTGCGTATAATCTGACTCTCAATGGTCCCGTCTGAAGGATCCGGCTGCCCCCACACAAGCGCCTGATATGCGCGCCTGGTAGTCTTGTTGAAGAACTGCTGCCCCAGGAATGTCTTTGCATCCGGCGTCTTTGCCACCACCAGCAGTCCCGATGTGTCTTTGTCTATTCTGTGAACCAGACCAACCTGAGGACTGTTCGGGTCATATTCCGGATTGTCACGAAGATGCCAGGCCAGCGCGTTCACAAGCGTTCCGTTGAAATTGCCGCATCCCGGGTGTACCACAAGGCCTGCAGGCTTGTTTACGACAAGCAGACACTCGTCCTCATATACTATGTCAAGCGGAATCTCCTCGGGTGTTATCTCGGTGCTGTACCTTGGACGGTCCATCATCACTGTGACCACATCCAGGGGCTTTACCTTGTAGTTGCTTTTCACGGGCTTGCCGCCTACCATAACCATTCCGGCATCGGCCGCTTTCTGTATGCGGTTACGTGACGCGTGCTCCAGGTGGTCAAAAAGAAACTTGTCAACGCGCAGCAGGGACTGACCTTTGTCTGCCACAACCCTGAAGTGCTCGAATAACTCCACCGAGCCTGACTCAGGCTCTATATCATCCAGATACTCGTCAAGCTCCTCGTCTAAAGCGCTCATAATCACAGAAAGAATTCCTGATCTATCTCAATGTCTGTCAGTGAGTCCGGGCTCTCAATGATCTCATCGCCATTGCCAACCACTATCGTGAGGGTTGAGCCTTCCGGTACCTCCTCTCCGTTTCTCAAGACTCTGTCGCCCAGACGCACCTCATATACCCATTCCGCATCTCCGGGAATGTATTCCGGCTCAGTCAGCTTGAATCCTGCACCCAGCAATCTGGACTCCGCGGCCCGCAATGAGCTGTTGTCGGCAACGTCGGGTATGGTTTTCATAGGAATCTTTCCGGAGTTTACAGTCAGATAAATGATTCGCCCGGCCTTTACGCTGGCGCCGGCCTTGGGCCTTTGTTCCATAATCTGGCCTTCGGCAAGATGGGCGTCGTACTTGTAATCACTTATCTCGTAGCGTAAGCTGCTGCCTGAGAGAGTCCCTGCGGCCTGGTCCTCCAGCAATCCCTGAACATCCGGCACCTTGATATATTGATCGTGACGGGTGTATGAGTTCATCCATTTGAATAGAATAAGTACAATCAGCAGGACTGCCACGGCCATTACGGCCAGATTGATCAAGACCAGGGCGAAGCCTGACAGTTTCTTCTCACTCTTTCCCATTTCTGTATTTTAATCCGTACAAAGTTACTCATTTACATTCAATATCACCACACTATTATTATTAAAAGGTGGCTTGCACCGATAATTTACGGCTCACCCGAAAAACAGCGCGGATTTTGTGCTTTGTACCAAGGCGGCAGTCAGAGGCGCCCCAGGAGCCAGGCTCTACGAAGCCTACTCCCTACGCCGTGAAACGCTAAAACGCGGAACTCGCTGGCGCTCAGACATCCGCGTTTCCTGACGCATTTCACGGCTACTCGCTTAACGGCTTCTCCGGGAGACGCCCCTGAGGCAGCCTCTGACTGCTCCGGAATTGCCATATTCAACCGGTTCCCGCAAACTCTGCAATTCCTCGGAAACCTTAAATCGTTGTATTTTCAAGGTTCTGGAATTGCTCAGGGATTCAGTAATTCGGAAATTCCGAACTACTGCCTCCGATGGCAAGTCCTATACTACCAATTACTATAATCTTGATGTCATCATCTGGTTTGATGAAGTCCGGTGCTGCAAACAAAAAGGCAGAAATCGTACTTTTCGGATGAAAATCGTCCAATTATATGAAACTTCATATTATCTTCGTCACCGGTAAGCCATGAAATCACAACATCTGATGAATTGGTACACCATGAACTTAAAACCACAAACACTTAAATCATTTTATTATGAAAAAGTCAAGGCAAGAAGTATCCGCACCTGTTGCGGCAGTGATTAATCCAAATGATGAGGGCATCAGGTTCATAGACCTCCGTGTAGATTTCGCGTTCAAGCGCGTCTTCGCGACACCTGGCAACGAGGAACTGCTCAAGATGCTCATTGACAGCATCCTGCCAGAGCTGCACGTCAGGACGCTGACTCTGGGCAATCAGGAGAACATGGGCGACAGCCAGGATGACAAGAAGACAGTCTTCGACATCAAGGCGACGACCGAGGACGGCGAGACTGTAGTCATTGAGATGCAGCTGGCCGAGAAGAAGGATTTCAACGACCGTTTGGTATATTACTCCACCTATCCCATACGTGAGCAGGTGCGGGGTGGCGGTAAGAAATACAAGCTGGCTCCGCTGTACATCATAGCCATCATGGATTTCTGCATGGACGGTGGGAGGACAACAGACAGCGTCATCAACAGCTTCCGCATACGCAACGACAGCGACATAAGCAAGACCCTGACTGACAACGTGCATTACGTGACAGTTGAGCTTCCCAAGTTCAACAAGGATGTGGCAAGCCTTGGCACTCTGGCCGACAGGATGATATGGCTGCTTAGGAATATGGGGTCACTGAAGTCCGTTCCTGAAGAATTTTTTGGTAAAGGTTTGGAGGAACTGTTTGATATTTCTAACTTTACCGCCATGACATACGAAGAACAGATGGAATACCTGGCCAAGTTCCATGCCGAGCTTGACCGCGCGGCGGAGCTGGAGGCCGCTATCGACAAGGGGAATAAGCTTGGGCTTACCGTTGGCCTCGAACAGGGCCTCGAACAGGGCCGTAAAGAGGGACGCGAAGAGGGACGCAAAGAGGGACGCAAAGAAAAAGCTGTTGAGGCAGCAACCAAATTCAAGGCTGCAGGTGTCTCATTGGATATCATTTCGCAATGCACCGGCGTGCCGATGGATATTCTTGAGAATCTCTAGCCCTGCCGATAAGGATTAATGTCACATCCGGTTGGTAACTATTCATATTCCAACCGGATGTTTTTATAATATTCAATTCGTTTTTGATTATCTCTGAAGGATTCTCACTGGCAGCCTTGATTACGCGGTTCAGTCCGCCATACAATCAAGCTGTCGGAAAAAAGCCCGCCGAAGCGGGCTCTTTGAGTTAGGAAAATGGGGGTTTTTGATTAGTCCCCGAATTCTACATACTTTTCAAAAACAACATTCAGCAGCATCCTGTTGCGGACCGTTTCCTTAATATCGGTAACAATTCCTATGGTAACATCCGGTTGGATTGCAAAACGGACTTTGCGGATGCGAGTTCCGTCTGATATTGCCTGGTCTATGTAATTGTCAAGGTCTTCTAAGCTGATCTGTTTTGGGGTGGTCTCACTCTTGAGACGATCCTGACCGTTCTCAATGTCAAACAATGCTGTTGATACGTATAGCGAGGCGGGATTTCCTTTAATCCTGATCCGCAAATCCTTATTGACTTTGTCTGCCTGTTCAGGATTGGCGGCAGCAGACCTGACCTGAACCTGATTAAGGTTACCCTCACCACTGTATGATGTTGGTTGAGCCTCACTTATTTTCATCGGATAGAATGCACGGGCAAACTGTTGCTGACTGTCGGTGCACTGGTCATATTCTTTTCCAAATTTGCTAACACACAGTTCATTGCGCAATTCATTATATGCTTTTTGCAACTCATACCTTACATCATGAAAAACAGCCGATGATGTTCCACGGTCACACTGCAATGAGAATACATGCTTTACCGTGGTCTTAACGGTTCCAACCCCTATGATGTCATAATCTTCTATTTCAGGGAGTCTGGGGTCATTATCAGGATTCTGAATGAATTGCCTGGCAATATCCTTGAGCTCATCAACAGTCACCGTTCTTTCCATTATTCCGCTTTTTACACGTATCTGATTAAGCCTGTTGATCTGTATTGTCAGGATGTTTCTTTGGCGTACAATCATTTCAGAACCTTTTCTATCCTCGTCATTTACTACTTCATCATCTCCTACAATTCTTATGATTTCGGCCATCGTTTCGGCAGACGAAGCATTGGCAGGTGCAGGTAACCTGAAAGACATTTCAACATCAGCGGAACTGAAACGTAAATTGTCATCCTGATTTACGGCCTTTTCTGTACGCGCAAAGAGGACAGATGTCATTCCCAGCATAGGAACGAGAAGCAGAAGCCATATAAGGCGTCTCTTCCTAGTCTTGTACTTGTTCATCATAATGATTCTTTTTTTAATGTTTAGGTTAAACGAACTGGCAAGCGCATAGGCCTCTGCACCTACAGTCCTTAGGATAAGTAATCTCTGATAGTCCTCGTCCTTGATGCCGTAACGGTTGATCACTTCGTCATCGGCCTCATATTCGTGAACTATCTTTATCTCCTGGAGTACCAGCCAGCACACCGGGTTGACAATGGTGCAGGCCAGCAATACAAAAAGATCTATTGAGTGTAAGAGTTTTACGTGCGAGTATTCGTGACGCAGGCTGGCGCGGCGGGCAAATCCGTTCTCGGAGTCCGATATCACTATGTAGTTCATCCAGCTGAACGGGCCGTACTTTTCGCTGTGAGTGACCAGCCAGACGGTCCGGCTCAGACGTCTGCGGGGCTTGCCGTGCAGGAACTTGCGAGTCCTGATTATGCCGCGGCTCCATCCGATTATGAGGGTAAGCACATAGATTGTATATGTGCCGATGAGCATTACTGCCCAGAGACTGTTTTTCTTTCCTGACTGAGGGGTCTGGGCTGTTGCGGTTTCATCGGCCTGTAATATCCCTGGCTCACTGGCAAACGAGAATGTCCCTGACAGTTCCCGGGCAAAATCGGTCTCCTCAATAGAGAGGCCGGCTGCCATGGGGGAGTTGTCAGTGATTGTCACGTTCACAAAGGGGAGAAGGGCCGAGAGCAATGTGGCTCCCAGCAGGTAACACCGGTTAAATCGGTGCAGAGTGGTTCCGCTGAAGGCAGCCTTGTAGATGGCCATCAGCACCAGCAGTGCAAACACCCATTCTATTATATAAAGGACAATGCTACCCATAATGGCTATTTCTTTTTCTTTCCTACCATATTAATAAGCTCCTGGAGCTCTTCTATGCTAACTTCCTGGCGCTCTACAAGACAGGAGATAAACTCCATATAGGATCCGCCGAAGAACCGGTTCACGCTCTCCCTGTTGACCATCTCGGCGTATTCCTCACGACTGACGACCGGCTCATACAGGAAGAATCTGGCACCCAGTTCCCTGTGGGTTATCATACCGTTGCTCTCCAGACGGCGTACAAAGGTTGCCAACGTATTGAAGTTCGGCTGAGGCTCGGGCAGTCGCTCCAGAATATCACGCATAGACATTGGTTCTCCGTCCCAGAGCACGTTCATTACTGCAATTTCCTTATCGGTGAGTTTTTTCATATAGCTGTTTTGTCAAATTTTAAATTAATTTCTGCTGCAAATAAACTACATTTTGTAACAACCACCAACTATTTTGCAGTTTTTTTTAAAAATAATTATGGGACTGCAGTTTTGGAGTGCATCACGAAATCTACAATCTTTTTGGTAGCCGCTTCCGGATTACTTGTATAGAGAGCTGATACCCATTCCACCGAATGCGGCAGAAAAGATAGGGAATTTAACGAAGTCTTTTACGTGGAATACACAAAGGTATTTGTTTGTTAAAAGCATCAAGGGAGGCGGAACGAAATTTTGCTCCGTTCGCACCCCACAAAACGTAAATCAGTGTCCGTTCAGCGTTCGCTCGTTGTCCGTTCGTTGTCCGTTCGTTGTCCGTTCGTTGTCCGTTCATTGTCCGTTCGTTCTCCGTTCTGCCTCCGTTCTGGGTCCGTTTTTTGTCCGTTTTTTAACGGAGAGACAACGGAAAGCGGGCGGAGTCATGGCGAAGTCACAGCAAAGTCACAACGGAGCGGCATCGGAGTCTGTGCGGCCGCGAGGGCTTCGCGTCAGAGGACGGCCGTCTGGCACGCCACACCGCAGAGGCAGAGATCATCAATGCCAAGTACGCAGGCTGTCTGTTCACGTGGATACACTCCCGCCGTAGCGGTGGCAAGACTCAGGTGAGCACCCAGCTGCTGACAGGAGAGAACACCCTGCTTGAGGATTACACCGGCAATGCCGCCTACCTACGTGCCGTAGCCACATACGGCGGCGAGAGCCGTGATGATATGGGCTCGTCCAATTTTGATGATGACAGTTGGGAAAGCGACTACGATTACGCCAGCTCTGCCATCCAAAACAGTGATGGAGGCTCCAATAACGCAAGTAACTCAGGTAGCGGAACCGGCACAGCCGGCAACGATGACAGCTCATCCAGTGGCACCAACTCCACCTCCCGACCAAACCCCTTTGAGGACGAATAAGGCAATTTCGTAGCAGTCAGAGGCTGTCTTTGGGGTGTCTCTCGGAGAAGCCGTTAAGCGAGTAGCCGCGAAATGCGTTGAGAAACGCGGATGTCTGAGCGTTAGCGAGTTCCGCGTTTCAGCATTTCACGGCGTAGCGAGTAGGCTTCGTAGAGCCTGGCCCCAAAGACAGTCTCTGACTGCGGCCTTGCTGCAATAGTCTCTGACTGCGGCCTTGAAGCG
>JAZLLE010000022.1:0-11637 GCA_045597985.1 Bacteroidaceae bacterium
GGATGTGTGGCGGATTGGCAACTTTTCCTTGTAAGACACATATTGCCGCAATACATCTTTCAAAGATTGCGTCATTATTACGATGCGCTGTTGCTGATTCTTGGTTTTCCGGAGCAGGATTGTGCCTTTCTCGAAGTCCACATCGCCATTGATTAACGAGACTGCCTCCCCGATTCTCAAGCCAGTCCCATATAAGAGCCGCAGCATTGCAGGAACGCAGAACATTTTGCTGTCCATGTTTTTATATATCATTGTCAGATTGTCACTTGCCTTGAAGAGTGCCTGTATCTGCTCATGAGTGAAGATAAATGGGATGAATGAGTTTTGGTTGAAGTGCTTCAGTGGCATAGGTGGAATATAACAGGGATAGCCAAGATGCCCCATATAGCGTGAGAACTGTGATATGATAGACCACTTGTCGTACAATGTCCGCTCAGATTCATTAACCTTCTCATTACGCCATCTTACGATTAGCGATTTCGTGATTATCGGCTCATTTACAGATTCTTTGGAGAAGAAGATATCGAGTTCCTTCAAAATGTACTCAATTTTAGCTGTCCTATATCCCATAACCTCCTTCATATGTATGAAGTCAATAAAAAAACGAGCGAAGACGCTCTTGTAGGTGTAGTTAATCATAGAACATCCCTCCATTCTGATTGTAGAAAGACTCCGGCACCGGAGTTACATCCAAGGCACATTTTGCCAGACTGGTGACATCGATCCTCAGATATTCACGAGTCGTTTCGCTACTTTCATGCCCCAAGGCCTCGGAGATGATGGATATGGAGGCTCCAGATTTCAGCATATTGCTCGCAAGTGAATGGCGCATAGAGTGAGGGCCAAACTTCCTTCCTTCAAGATTTACTCCGGAACTCCTCATGATTCGCAGTACGACGCCATTTAACCCAAGCCTGTTCATAGGGCGATACGGAGCGCATGCTGATAGGAATACATTTGGAAGTTTGGATATCGGACGACTATAGCGCAGGTAATTGACAATCGCCTCGCCAACTTCCGGAAGAAGAGGCAACTCAATGGGATTCCCCGTCTTGTACTGTAGGAGGACAATCCGATTATTATCCCAGTCAATATTGTCGAATGTAAGACCTGCTATGTCTGATACCCGAAGCCCTAGCCTTGATGCCAAGAGCAAGATCGCATAGTCTCGTTTTCCTACTTTACTGGATTGTTCGACCGAGGACTCAATCTGCCTGACCTCTTCTGCGCTATATACGGATGGTAATTTCTCTTTCTGAGGAAAGTTTGCTCGCTCGACTACATATCCAAGATTTATAGAGATATATCCGTTTTCATAAAGATATTTACAGAAGCACCGTATTGTATAAAAATGGTGGTCCTTTGCAACTTGCGTTTTGTCAACAAAGTCGAGTACATCCTGTTCATCAATGTCACAAAGATGAACCTTCCCTTTTGATTTCAACCCGGTGACGAAGTAGCTCAACATTCTTCGGTGATTGAGGATTGTGCCTTCAGACCGCCGGATATCTTTCATATGGTCCAGATATGAGAGAGCAATTACCCCAATCTCACCTGGTAATGGGTAATCTACAAGATGAACAATGCGCCTTCTTATGCTGCCAGTTGCCAAGTATTCATCAAGAATATGGATGTTACGGGTACGGGCTCGTTTTGTCGATGGTGCAGAATCTTTCGTGGCATGCGCCAAATAATCTGCACCTACGACCTGATTGTATTCGACAATGCTCCTTGAGTCCATATAGGGAATGATTCCGTCATTCCACATCCGACCGTGCATTGCAATGCAGGCCTCTGAATAATTCAGTTGCCGTAAAAAAGACTCACACTCCCGTGTGAGTTCTCTGATGTTTGTTTTTGTTGGATACATATACTGTTATTTATAATGATTGGTTTCATAAAATAACAGTATTATTATCAAAACAATATTATCAAAAGTAAGATTGAATATTAAGAAATTAGATGCGTTACAATGGCAATGCTTTGGATAATCATTTACTTTTGATAAGAGAGTTTATCAAAACTTGTGATAAGCAGACGGTGTATGTTGATGGCAGGAGCCAGCAGATAGTCAACTCCATACTCCCTCACCTCGTTGCCCATTGCCTCAGTTATCCGGCGGACCATATCCACATCCCAGCTGGCTGCCAGGAGCGTTCCTGTAGGGAATGCCGTACAGTAGTACTCAGCTGTATCGCCGTCGCGATGCGGCTGAATCCTGAGGCCTGCAGGTCCATCGGCAAACTCCATCACAGGTATGTTCAGGCGTGGAATACAGTACGACTCAGCCGCCGTACCGCTTACCCTGCCCCTCGTGAATGCAGTAGGCACATTGCCCTCCGGCTGTTGCCCGGACTGCTGTGCAAGACGCTTGCTCTCCTCGTGAACCGGACGTACAATTGTTCCGGGAGGCGATGGAGGTGGTGTGTTGTAACCTCTGTTGGTGCCGGTAACCATCTGGACCTTCTCATCCAGAGTCATCGCACCAATCACTTTCTCAACAGACTGCCTGCCCAGTTGCGGATCTCCGCAGGAGGCAGTCAGGATAGTCAGTCCAGCCATAGTGGTCAGTAATAAATGTCTGTTCATAATAATTGTATAAACCATATTGTGCAAATATATGTACAATAATTCGTACAGTAACACGAATAGCCGGAAAATGCCATTAAATGCGATATGCAAATAGTTAGTATGGTAATTTGACGCTATGTATGGTTGTATGTTAATGGAGTTTATTCTGACTTCCTTATGTATCTGACTCTACGTTCTTCAATGATTCGCTTGTAAGTTCTGCGCACACGATCTTCGTGGAAGAACGAGTTGGCAATGAGAGTGTCCACTTCTGGTGGGAATTCCATGAACTGGTCAAGAATCTTTGTAACACGCTTTTCGCTGATACCGATGTGAATGCCAAAGCGTTTGAAATCAAGACGGCAAGGATGACCAGTGCGCTCAAATACGTCGCTCTTCTCTATAGCAGGTGACAGATCACCTTTCAGAGCAAGGTCATTACCTTCTATATGAATAAACGTGTTGATAAGGTCGTATGCCGGTGCCAAGGTCAGATCATCACCACGACGTATGACGGAGAAATTCTTCAGGTGTGCGTCACCATTCGCGAATATGTAGTTGAAGACAACCAAACGTAGGAATTTCTCCAAAGCTATCTTTGATGCCGGAATGTACTTTACGATTGCTTTAGCTATCTCATCATAAGAACCTTCATATTTATATTCATCGCCATTTGTCTTGTCTGTACGACCTATCAGAGATGCAAAATCCTCCATTGGCAGTTTGCTTCCATCGGGCATAATGTCAAAACGCTTCGTGATATACACAGGTTGGTCATCCGTTGTAAAGCAGAGTCCGTTCTGTGCAGTATCAATGCCATATACCTGTGATGCTATCTGCATCGTAAGATGTTCATTTGCCGGAATCTGTTTGCGTAGATAAATTCTGTCAAGTGGCGCTGGCTTAAGAATGTACGTGCTGCGTTCTCCTGCCTTTGCTATTCGAATCTTTCCGTTTTCAAGGATAGCAGGAAATTTCTCCTGAGCTCCAGAAATAGACAGGTTCTCTGCGTTATGCAGTGGACTGATGCCATTCTCCGCTAAACCAGTGGCAGAATCCCTTGTATCGGCATCATCAAACGACAAATCCACTTTGCATGTTGTCTTCACACCATCAAACAGAGCATTAATGGCCTTCGGACTATAGTCTTTGAATCCATCAACAAGAGTGGATGGACATACGTTTATCTGTCTCATACTTGTGCATTGTTAATAGATTCAACAGAGATACTACCAATGAAATCCTTACCGGAGAAGAATGTGAGCAATCCCATGTCGTCAGATTCATCAATATGATAGCGACGGCATATCCATTTTTTGTTTGCTCCTTCAGGCAAAATGTTGGCAAAGAAAGAGAACATGAAATCAGAGTGATATGGTTCTGTCCGCTTTGGTAGTGTCAGGGATATACATGGTTCTTTTGAGTTTACATATATACTATCATACGCAAACTCATACTTCTTGTCATCGGTCTCTGTAAGAATACCGGCGAACAACTTGTTATTATATATATGCAACTGTCTCATACGCTACACCATTTGTTTTATTTGCAGCACAACTTCCATGCCCAACACGTCTGCAATCTTCTCCAGAGTAGTAAGAGAAGGATTACCTTTGCCACGCTCAATATCCTTGATTGTAGCAAGACTCACCTCGGAAATCTCAGCAAGATCCTGTTGAGAAATTCCTAGTTGAGAACGACGCTCCTTTATGTCCTTTGCTATATCCACAGTCTGATAAAATAAACTTTCTGCTGCAAAAGTAATAAAATCAATCAAATTGCGCGAGAAAAGTCTAAGATAATATACTTTTGATATATATTCCCTTTGCTCTTTAATCTTATGCAACACTCTCTGATTACAGTCTTGATACAAAACGAAGCCCTATAGTTTTCGGGTGAGCCAAAATTCAGGTTATATTATATAAGTTCTCAGCCATCTCACGAAGCGGAAGCAGCCTCTTTATACGTAAGCATTCCGTAAACAGCGTATACTTTACCGGAGTGTGCCTATAGTTACGCTCGTTTCGTTTCATTATTTGAAACGAAATAAATATAGTTAGAGAAATTTCGTTTCATTATTTGAAATGAAATGAGCGAGGCTTAGGCAATGTACGGGCTTACGCTCAAGGTTGTCCGGAAGGACCTTGCGTGAAGGCTTGTTCTCGGAATGACGCTTGGCGGCATCGGCCCTCCTGCGCTCGCGGAGCTTCCTGGCCTTTGCCTGCCAGTGATAGAACCTGCATTCCTCTATGCCTTCGTCGGAACATAACTTCCGAACAGTCTTGCTACTCTCCAGAAACTTCTGGTAGATGGGCCTGAAATCGTCAATCTTCCACATAACTTCTTTGGATCAAAAATATCCGCGAAGTTAGCGGGCCTGATTTAGGCGTGAAATACGTAGTTCAGCGAATGCTTACGCACGTGCAATAAAGCCTCAATCAAAACGAAGTGTTGAATTTTTTCAAGTACGTTCGTTATGCCCGCAAAGCTAATCCAGAATAATGACTTTTGCCGTGGAGTTATCCATACACGATACGCCAACGGGAACGCCTGAGCCAATTATCGTACCATCAGCTATATAGAATATGTGTCTAATTGTACAATAAATCGGCAATTTGTTAATAAAATGATACTGCATCATCCAAAACAATAAATGTTCCAGGCAAAAAAATGCCCGGAACATTTAAACATAATATCATTGCCCACTGGATAGCCAGGAAGCAATGACGTGCCGTTATCAGAAATTATCTACGTGAATCTCAAAGTAGCTCTGAGGATGTGCGCATGTAGGACATACCTGAGGAGCCTCCTCGCCTACAATGATGTGACCGCAGTTGCGGCACTCCCATACCTTCACGCTTGACTTCTTGAACACCTCGGCAGCCTCAATATTGTGAAGCAATGCGCGATAGCGCTCCTCGTGACGTTTCTCAATGGCGGCTACAAGGCGGAAACGGGCGGCAAGTACCGGGAAGCCCTCAGCCTCGGCTGTCTTTGCGAAACCCTCATACATATCAGTCCACTCATAATTCTCACCTGCCGCGGCTGCGGCCAGATTCTCTGCGGTTGAGCCAATGCCCTCCAACTCCTTGAACCAGAGCTTTGCATGCTCTTTCTCGTTGTCGGCTGTCTTCTGGAAAATCTCTGCTATCTGCTCAAAGCCCTCCTTCTTTGCCTTTGATGCGAAATAAGTGTACTTGTTACGAGCCTGTGACTCACCTGCGAACGCCGCCTCCAGATTCTTCTCTGTCTGGGTTCCTGCATACTTGTTTGCCATAATACTATTGTTTTGATGTTAAGTTATAAGTTTTGCTTACATAGCCTTGCCGGCTTTGTCTGTCACAAAAGTAATAAAAAAACTTAATAACAAATTCTTATTCCTGCATATTTACAGGATGTCTTGTATATGCGAAATGACCAGGAATGTCACCTGCCATAGCCTTCCACTTGCGCTTTCCCTGACAGTCATAGCAATACACCATACCTGGCGTTACAAAATCCCTGGCATCTGCAATGTAAACATCGCCATTCTCAGGATTGACAGACATACCGTATGGATATACAATATCTCCCTCTGTTCCGTCAGTAATGAAATTGTGGCTCACAACCTTCTGCTGTGCAATATTATAAATTGAATAAGCCACAACGGTCTGATAAGTGTTATAGTCGAACTCTGTGCTATACACATAGAGAGAGTCTCCGGCAAGCTCAATATCGGCACAATTCAGGTCCGGAATCCTGCACATCACCGTATCAGCCTTTGCGTCAATGGCATAAATGGCAGACGGAACAGTATAGTAGTCACCACGGCTGCTTACATAGATAACCTCACGTCTCGCATCAAGTGCCATTCGGTGCAGGTTAACCTCAACCTCAATGTTTCTTATAAGCTTGAATGTGTTCAAGTCAATGACACTTACCCTGTTGTCATAATCCGGATAGCAATAACCGCCTGAATTGGCCACATAGAGTTTTCCATCACATACAGTCATCTCCTCAGGCTGATATCCTACAAGACAGGTGTCAGTTACCTGAAGCGTAAGTGTATCAATACGTGCCACATATCCAACTCGGCTTACAGAGTCACTCATACTGGCCCCCGCATAGCTGGATACATACGCATACCCGTCATTGAATACTATATTCCGGCAATTGACAACAGGTATCTGTGCAATATGTCTGGCAGTTGACGCATCCATTACCTCAACAAGATTGCTTGCGTTCAATACAGTGTACAGTCTGCCTCCATATACGCCCATATCATTGCCGCAATCACCCAGATTGAGCGCCATATCCTTATTGCACAGCGAAAAGATGTCTTTTGTATATTTGCCGGTGGAATAGTCATAATAATCTATAGTACACTTATTTGTACCCATATTCCCCTCATTCATAAGGAAAAAGCCGCAGATGCCGTCCATCTTCTCCACAGGTTTCTCCTCTTCCTGTTCATTTCCGTTCACACCATTCTCTTTCTCGCAAGCCACAAATGCCAGTAACGGCATAAGCAGCACAAATCCCAACGTTTTTCTCATAAAAAATGTATTTAATAATTAGAACAAAACCTCCATACGAACCCTCCAGTTGATTCCCGGCATAGGATAGCACTTTACTATCTCGTACTGTTTGTTGAATATGTTGTTCACTTCAACCGTAGCCCGTAAGTTACACTTGTTCAATTTGATGAGCCTTGAAGCACTTACATCGTGAGTGCACCATTGCCCTACCCGGTTCTCCGGGATGTTGGCCACTGAGACATAGCGTGTGCCGGTATATACCATACTGTAGTTCCAGCTCCAGCCATGCCAGTCGCCGGTATAGACCACAGAGCCACTGTGCACCGGTATGTAAGGTATCTGCCCCTCATACCACATACTGCGGCTGTCAGTCTTGTCCTGTGCCTGCTGATATGTATATTTGATGCTGAGTCCGTTTGAAGTTTGCCCTATTCTGAGATTACCCTGAACCGATGCGTCAACACCCAATATCTCCACATACCCCACATTCATCATTGTCCATCGGAACTGATTGCTGGAGGGTACCGCAACAATCTTGTCCTCTATCTGATTGTAGTATGCGTCAACCTGTATGTCAATCGAGCGCAGCGCTCCACTGCCTTGCCTCATGCCCCAGGTAGTGCCGATATTGTACTGTGTGGCATACTCCGGGCTTATTGGCTTGCCGCCTACAATGGTATAGTATTGGTCATTTAGTGTGGGAACTCTGAAGACGCGCTTGTAAAATGCCCTGACATTCCAGTCAATGCCCTCAAAAGGTTGCCAGGAAAGCACTACTGTAGGGGTGAGTCTGTTCTTAGTGCCATCAACCACAGCCTTGCCGTTTCTGTCATCAACATACGTATATAAGACCGAGGCCTGCCCTTTCAGATGTCTTAGTCCGAAAGCCGTTGATACTGCCATCAATGTTGTGAGGCGTAACGGGTTATTCAAATCCCTGATATTGCCGTCCAGACTGTTTATCTGAAAGTCAGCAGAGAGGGAGGCGCTCCACCAGCTGTTTATGGCAAACAACTGCGCCAGTGATGCATAGCCCTCCTGCTGTCTGTATATGTTATCCACATACATACCGCCTGAAGTCATAGACGGATCTGAGTTGTAGTGAAGGTAATCGTATGCGTATTTTGCCTGCGCCATAACGCTGTACCAGCCCGTAAAATCCCTGTGCCAGCTGCCTTGGAGCATCAGATTGGTGTCCCATTGACGGTCTGTAGCTGAGGATCTCTCAGGTTCGCCACGTACTACGGCCCCGGGATAGCCTCGCGATGAAGAATACAGGTAAAGCTTTGCATTCCAGATATTTCCGTTGATAGAGCCATAAAGCGAAGATTCAACTCTGACAGCAGCGACATCACCATTCGCTCTTACCATAGTGGTATCGTACCCATTTTTATTTGTTATGGTGAACGGGTAGCGCCCCGAGGTGTTGACATACTCGGCACTTATGCTGCCGCTTAAGTTCTCACCTATCTTCCGCTCCCATAAGAATGAGGGATTCCAGGTGTTGAACGATCCGGCTTTGATAGCAGCCTTGAAGTTTTGGGACTCACCCTCATCAAAAGAGGGCCTACGGCTCTGAAGGTACAGCGTGCTTGCGCTGGCAAACGATTTCGCGGACTGGAATATAGAGCTTTTCTGGCCGTTGTACATAGTGATGCTCTCCATATTGTCAAGAGAATACCTACCAAGGTCAATCGTGCCGTTCTGAGCATTTCCAAGTTGTATGCCATCAAGGAACACGCCTACGTGCTCGCTGCCCATACTGCGCACATTCACAGTCTTTAAGCCTCCTACTCCTCCATAGTCCTTTATCTGTGTTCCACTGAAATATCGCAGAGCATCGGCCACTGAGCTGACAGACATACGCCTGATTGAGGCGGCATTCAGCTCCTGTGCCGGAATAGTCTGCCTGTCCATATGCGATGCGGCTACAACCACCTCATCTATGGCTCTTTCCAAAGAGTCAGCAACCTGAGCATTAACGGATGTGACAATGCACATCAGAAAAGCGGGCACAATCTGTATTGCAGAAAACCGTCTCATCAATCTTCCTCCCGTACACCTGCAGGGCAAGGTTATTAACGCTTTCTGGTTGGTCTTCTGACTTGTCCCGTCCAACCGCGCCTTCCCAACCTAATAAGGTCAGTGGCAAGGATTGCGGTGAACTTTCGTTTCCTGTAGAGAAAAGGGACTTACAGCAGCAGGTACTGTCCGGGATTCTCACCCGATTCCGGATTACTCATAGCCGGCGTACGGCCGGTTCTGAAACCAAAAGCGTGGCAAAGTTAAGACAATATTTCCAAACAGCAAGGAAATTTGCCGCTTTTATATACTGAGCAGAATGAGCACCTGTGCGGCAATCACACGCAGGAACATAGTGAGCGGATATACAGTTGAGTATGCCACCGGCACCTGGTTGTTGTCGCAGACATTCTGTGAATATGCCAGCACTGGAGGGTCTGTCATAGAGCCGGACAACATACCGCAAATTGAGAAATAGCTGAGCTTGAATGCGTAACGTGCTATCAGGCCAACTATCAGGCAAGGTACGAACGTTATAATCAGACCGTAAAGTATCCACCAGTATCCGCCGTCGGCAACCATCTCAATAAACCCGTCGCCGGCAGTTATTCCTACGGCAGCCAGGAAAAGGCTCAGGCCAATCTGGCGCACCATATGGTTGGCCGATGTTGTCGAATAGGTTACAATCTTGATTTGAGGGCCATACTTGCTCATAAGAATGGCTATGATGAGCGGGCCGCCAGCCAGACCAAGCTTGACAGGAACTGGTATTCCAGGCAGCATTATAGGAATCATACCAAGTATCACACCCAGAACGATACCCAGAAAATACGGCAGCAGGTTCGGCTCATTCAGTTTCTTAACGGAATTGCCCAGAAGCCCGCTGATGCTGTGAATACTGTTCGGATTGCCTACTACCGTCACGCGGTCGCCAAGCTGCAACAACAGCTGCGGTGTAGCGATAAGCTCCACTCCTGCCCTTCTGATGCGTGTGATGGTAACATTGAATGTCTGGCGCAACTTCATATCGCCAAGACGCTGTCCGTTTAATGCGGGATTTGTCACAATGATCTTCTCTGATGTCAGATGGTTTGACTCCATCTGGTTCCAGGCGGTCTCGTCCATATTGGTAACGCGCGGGCCTATGAGCAGCGACATTGTCTTTATCTCTTCCGGAGATGCCACCATAAACAGTTTGTCACCCTCTTGAAGCGTTGTCTTAGCTCCTACCAGCTCAACGTCGGCCGCACCCTTATGCAACACTCTGGTCACAACGCAGGAGCGCCCGAACTTCTGCTGTACCTCATTGATAGTCAATCCAACAAGCGATTGATTCTGAAGTTCCAGTGTAGCAGCCTCCAGCTCGTCTGCAAGGTCTTTGTTACTCCTGCTCACACGCTCCTCCTCTTTCTTGAAATCTACCTTGAACACCTTCTTCAGCAGTATCAGACATAGTATCAGGCCAACCACTCCAAGCGGATAAGCCACGGCATATCCCTGTGCGATAGACGGGTTCTGCGCACCTGTCATATCCATCAGAGTCTGCTGTGCGACACCCATACCCGGAGTATTGGTTACGGCACCATACATTACACCAGTAAGACTTACAAGATCCTCGTCCGTTACCCAATGAATAATAAATACGGTGATACAGCCAAGCACCACAAGAATGAATGAGAGAAGATTAAGCTTGACGCCTCCCTTGCGGAAACTGGAGAAGAAACCAGGGCCGACCTCCATACCTATTGAATAGACAAACAGTATCAGACCGAATTCCTTTACAAACGATGCCGTATCAGCATCGATTGTACACCCAAGCTGACCTGCGGCAATACCCACAAAAAGAATCCACGTAACACCCAGGGCCACACTTCCGAAGCGTATCTTGTTAAGCATCAGTCCTATCGCTATGACAAGCGAGATAATGAAAATGGAATGAGCCACCCCAGTTCCTACAAACAGATTTATCAACCAATCCATACTCTTTTCAAAAACGGGTGCAAAGTTACTACAACCGCCGCAACAACAGGATTAAAGATTATTAAATCTTCACAAATTAAAGCAAAAGTGTCAGCGCTGGCAGTTACATCAGATATTCCGAGCGGCCATCAAGGCCGGCGCGAACAATGCCGCAAGCACTAACAGAACTCCATTTTCACAATTTGAGGTCATTTTTACAAAAAAAGCAATTAAACTTTGCCAAACATTTGGAAGATTCAAAAAAATGAAGCACCTTTGCACCGCCTTAAGCGAAAGGCGCACCTCAACTTATTGGAAAGATGGCAGAGTGATCGATTGCACCGGTCTTGAAAACCGGCGTACCGCAAGGTACCGGGGGTTTGAATCCCTCTCTTTCCGCAAAGGCCCTGGACATATCAAGTCCGGGGCTTTTTTTGGTTCGCCCAGCACGAACGTATTCTAACGGGTGTAAGTCCCCAAGCCGCCCTAACAGTGGGAAGGCTACAGCCGAAAGCAAGGGTGTCCATCGTGAGGTGGAATCTGAAGGAAGCCGTAAGCAAATATCTGA